>JANXLW010000033.1 GCA_025354965.1 Betaproteobacteria bacterium | reverse complement strand
AACAACGCCGCCAAACTGATTCGCATCACCTACTTCGCGCTGCTGGTGCTGGCCTTGGTCGCACCGATGATCGGGCTGTATCCGGTGTTTGTCATGAAGCTGCTGTGCTTCGCCATTTTTGCCAGCGCCTTCAATCTGTTGCTGGGGTTTACCGGGTTGCTGTCATTTGGTCATGCCGCGTTTTTCGGCACGGCCGCCTACTTCACTGGCTGGTTCATCAAGTCGTAGCATTTCACGCCGGAGTTGGGGCTGGCCGTTGGCGTGCTGGGTTCAGGGCTGATCGGACTGGTGGTCGGACTGGTGGCCATCCGGCGCCAGGGTATTTACTTTGCCATGATCACGCTGGCAATTGCGCAGATGGTCTACTTTGTCTGCCTGCAGGTGCCTTTTACCGGTGGCGAAGACGGTCTGCAGGGCGTACCACGCGGCGCGCTGTTCGGGCTCTTTTCTCTGGCCTCCGACACTGCCATGTATTACCTGGTGGTGGCCATATTTGTGGCCAGTTTTCTGGGTATTTCTCGCATCCTTCATTCGCCGTTTGGCCAGGTTCTCAAGATGATCCGCGAAAACGAAGCGCGCGCGATTTCGTTGGGTTATGAGGTGGACCGCTACAAGCTGCTGGCCTTTGTGCTATCGGCCGCGCTGGCCGGACTGGCCGGTTCGCTCAAAACCCTGGTCATGGGTTTTGCAACTTTGTCCGACGTGCACTGGTCAATGTCCGGTGAAGTGATTTTGATGACGCTGCTGGGCGGCGTCGGCACTTTCTTCGGGCCGGTGTTTGGCGCCGGCATCGTGATCTCCTTGCAAGACATGCTGGCCGACAAAGTTGGCTCCCTGGTGAACGTGATCATCGGCGTGATTTTTGTGCTGTGCGTACTGGCCTTTCGCAAAGGCGTGGTTGGCGAGTTGCAGGACTATCTGGAGCGCCGCCGACGCGCCGCCGCGGCACGGCCCTGAAAGCCGGCCGTCAAACGCACGCATTCCCATAGCTGTGGCACCATGGAACAAACCACTGTAGACGCAATAGACCTGCGCTTACTGGAGCAGCTACAACAAGACTCCTCTCTCAGCAATCAGGCGCTGGCACAGCGGACACATATTTCGCCTCCGACCTGCCTGCGGCGCGTCAAACGATTGCGCGAGGCCGGGCTGATCGAGCGCGAAATAGCCGTGCTTAGCGTCGACAAAATGGCGCTTATCGCCGGTCACGGACTGTGTGCAATTGTCGAGATCACGCTGGACCGGCAGGGCAATGACGCCCTTGAAGCCTTCGAGAAGCGCGTCGCAGCAGACGACGCAGTGCAACAGTGCTACCGAGTATCGCCCGGACCTGACTTTTGCCTGGTGGTGCAAACCGCCCATATGCCGGACTACTTGGCGCTGGCACAACGCCTGTTTACCGCAGACGCCAATGTGCGCAATGTCAAAGCATTTTTCAGCGTCAAGCGCAGCAAATTCGGAGCCCGCGTCGCGTTGCCGCTGTAAGCGCATTCGCTCCTCTTTATTTGGACGGCCGCTTCCAGTTGGCAATGCTCACCTGCTTGCCGCGCGCCACGCTCAAAGTACCTGGCAGCGTGTCTTTGCCGATGGTCGAGCCACCGCCCACGGTGCCGCCAGCACCGATGGTGACCGGCGCAATCAGCACGCAGTTGCTGCCGATGTGCACGTCGGCTTCGATCACCGTCTGGTGTTTGAAAGCACCGTCGTAGTTGGCCGTGATGCTGCCAGCGCCGTAGTTGACGCGTTCACCCACCGTGGCGTCGCCCAGATAAGCCAGATGATTGGCCTTGGCACCCTTGGCCAGTGTGGAATTTTTGACTTCAACAAAATTGCCGATATGCACTTCGGCTGCGAGCCTTGCACCGGGTCGCAAACGGGCAAACGGGCCGACCCGCGCATTGGCTCCGACTTCGACAGCGTCTTTGGAGCCGGGTTTGCCGCCCTCGATATGGGTAAACGGATGGATCACCGCGCCGCTCGCAATCACTGCATTGGCAATCACGCAGTTGGCGCCGATCGTCACGCCATCGCCTAAACTGACCTGGCCCTCAAAGACACAGTTCACATCAATCGACACATCTTGCGCACATTGCAAAACGCCGCGCACGTCAAGACGCGCCGGGTCCGCCAGACGCACGCCCTGCTCCATCAATTGCACCGCCGTGCGCATTTGATAAGCGCGCTCCAGCTCGGCAAGTTGCACCGGACTGTTGATGCCCGCCACCTGCAGGGGGTCGGAAATCTTGTATGCCACCACCGGCACACCATCGGCCACGGCAAATTTCACGATATCGGTCAGGTAATACTCGCCCTGGACATTTTGTTTGTCCAGTCGTGACAGCCACAGCTTGAGTTGCCGGGCCGGTAGCGCCATGATGCCGCTGTACACCTCTGTGATGGCGCGCTGTGCGGCACTGGCATCCTTGTGCTCGACGATGGCCCGCACCACCTCACCCTGGCGCACGATGCGACCGTAGCCAGTGGGGTCGGCAAAATCAATCGTCAAGAGCGCCAACTTGTTGCCAGCACAGGCGGCGATCAGCTGGCGCAAGGTATCGCTACGGGTCAACGGCACGTCACCCGATAGCACCACCACAATGCCATCGTCACGCAGCACTGGTGCTGCCTGCTGCACCGCGTGGCCGGTGCCGAGTTGCGGCTCTTGGCGCACAAAGTTAGTCTCGATCGCGCTTGCGGCACTTCGAGAACTTGTGATGGATGCTTCAACTTCTTCGGCACCATGACCCGTGATCACAACCACCTGACGCGCCGACAATTCCGCCGCGGTGTCCAGCACATGCTGCAACAGTGCACGTCCGGCCAAAAGGTGTAACACTTTGGGTAGTTTGCTCTTCATGCGCGTGCCTTTGCCGGCCGCCATGATCACCACATCCACGGCGCCTGGCGTTGTGGTGTTTTCAGAAAAATTTGCCATGCCCGTCTCCAGTCGATCCGCCAGTCTTTTCTTCAATCTGCGCCACATTATCGGCGCGCTGCTGTCTGTGCTCGTGTCGCTGTCGCTGACGGGCTGCAGCGCGGTCAAATTGGGCTACAACAATGCCCCGGAACTAGGCTACTGGTGGCTCGACAGTTATCTCGATTTCACCGAGGCTCAGTCCATCAAACTGCGCGCCGATTTGACCGCGCTGCAGTCGTGGCACCGTCAAAGCGAACTTCCGCTGTATGTCAACACACTGGAAAAACTGCAACGTCTGGCACCCGCTGACGTGAGCCCGGTACAGCTATGTGTCTTGCTTGACGAACTGCGTCCGCGTCTGCAAGCAATTCTTGATCAGGCCGCGCCGACAGTCGTCGCCCTGGCACCGACCCTCACTTCGGCACAACTGGAGCACCTGGAACGCCAGCTCGACAAGCGTAGCCAAAAGTGGCGTGACGAGTGGCTGGACGGCTCAGCGTCGAAGCGCAACGACCGGCGCGTCAAGCAATTGACCGATCGGGCCGAGCTCTTTTATGGACGGTTGGAGCAAGCCCAACTGGCAGCCTTGCGCGCCAGCGTGGCGGGATCTATTTTTGACGCTGGCTTAAGCTACCGGGAATCACAGCGACGCCAGCAGGATGCGCTGCAAACCATGCGCAAAATTCAGTATGGTCAAGCAGAGGGTTTAAGCGTCAGTACTGAAATGCGGGCGCTGCTGGAGCGAACCCTCAACTCGCCGGATAGCAATTACCGAAATTACATGGACAAATTGGTCCAGGAAAATTGCAGGACATTCGCGACCCTGCACAACAGCACCACGTCGGCGCAACGCCTGCGCTTGATGGAAACCTTGAGAGACTACGAGACCGACGCGCGCTCATTGATGGCGGCCAATCGCTGAGGCAGCATAAGATCGTGCCATGGCTATCAGTGTTTTTGATCTCTTCAAGATTGGCATCGGACCGAGCAGCTCGCACACTGTGGGTCCGATGCGGGCGGCGCGTCTGTTTGCCCTTGCGTTGCAGCGTGACGGCCTGCTGCAAGCCACTGCGGGTGTGACCTGCGAGTTGTACGGCTCACTCGGCGCCACCGGCAAGGGCCATGGCTCCGACGTTGCCGTCATGCTGGGCCTGATGGGCCACGCGCCGGACACGGTCGACGTGCAAGCCGTGCCTGCCATGATCCGCGCAGCGCGCGCCAGCCAGGCCCTGACACTGCTGGGGGGCAAAGCCATCGCATTCAAAGAAAAGGAACACCTGCTGATGTACCGGCGCGAAGCCATGGCCGAGCATCCCAACGGCATGAAATTCAGCGCCATGGATGCGCAGGGCAAGCTGTTGAAAGAAGCCAAGTACCTCAGCGTCGGCGGTGGTTTTGTGGTGACGGCAGGCGCCTCCAACGAGGCGGTCCTCAGCGCCTACAAGAAGGTGCCTTATCCGGTTGCCTCGGGCGACGGTTTGCTGGCCATTTGCCGCCAACATGGTTTGAGCATCGCCCAGGTGATGTGGGCCAACGAGCGCACCTGGCGCAGCGACCAGGAGATCCGCGCCGGGCTGCTTAACATCTGGCGCGTGATGCGGGAATGCGTACAACGCGGTTTGAGTATCGAGGGCACACTGCCCGGCCCCTTCAAGGTACAACGACGCGCGCCGCTGCTGGCAGCGCAGCTGCGTGAGCGCGCCGAGCGCACCCTGGCGGACCCGCTCTCGGTGCTGGACTGGATCAATGTCTACGCTTTTGCCGTGAATGAAGAAAACGCCGCCGGCGGGCGCGTGGTCACAGCGCCTACCAACGGTGCGGCCGGCGTGATTCCGGCGGTGTTGCACTACTGCGACCGCTTTGTACTCGGCCAAAACGGTCGCGCGAGCCAGAGCAGTGCAGACGACGCAGTGGTCGACTTTTTGATGACTGCAGCAGCCATCGGCATTCTGTACAAACGCAACGCCTCGATCAGTGGCGCCGAGGTCGGTTGCCAGGGCGAAGTGGGGGTCGCCTGCTCCATGGCCGCCGCCGGTCTGGCAGCGGTGATGGGCGGCAGCCCCGAGCAGGTGGAAAACGCGGCCGAGATCGGCATGGAACACAACCTGGGCCTGACCTGCGATCCGATTGGTGGCCTGGTGCAGGTGCCGTGTATCGAGCGCAATGCCATGGGCGCGGTGAAAGCCGTCAACGCAGCACGCATGGCCATGCAGGGCAATGGCGAGCACGTGGTGTCGCTGGACAACGTCATCAAGACCATGCGCGAGACCGGCGCCGACATGAAGACCAAATACAAGGAAACCTCGCGCGGCGGTCTGGCGGTCAATATTGTGGAATGTTAGGGCTGGCACATGGCAAAGGCTCCCAGTGAATATGCCCAGTACTGCTGCGACCTGCTGTCAACGGTAGGCCCTTGCGTTGCGCGCCGCATGTTTGGCGCCTACGGCATCAGCACTGATGGCTTGACGCTGGCCATTCTGGCCGACTTGGGGTCTGGCGAGAAACTCTGGCTCAAAGCCGACGAAACATCGCGCCCCCTCTTTGAAGCCGCTGGCTGCTCGCGTTTTATCTACCAGGCAAAAGACAAACCGATGAGCATGGGCTACTACAGCGCACCCGATGACGCCATGGAGTCACCCTCACAGATGGCCCCTTGGGCCCGACGGGCGCTGCAGGCGGCGTTGACAGCGCACCAGTCCAAGGCGGTCAAAAAAAAGTGACGATGGCGTCGCACACGTTGTAGTCAGAGTCCACCAACGGCATCCAGCGCCATTTGTCAAAAGTGGTGCAGGGGTGCGAAATACCCAGGCCAACCAGGTCACCCACTTGCAGCGCTTCAAATCGCGGATCGGTGCCGCGCAAGTGGGCGTGCTGGTCGTTGAGCCCGGTAATTTTCCAGTCGGCCGGGGTCGCTCGCAAGGTTCGTGTGCCACGGCGGCAAACCGCCAGCGGGATGGGCATTTCCCAGTCGTACGACAGGTCGCGTTTACCCACGGCCAGAATCGCCAATCCCGGTTCCGGGCATGACTGAACACGGGCCCACACCTCCAGCGCCGCCTGCAAGCCAGCACCACAGCCGGTGCGCGCCGCCACGGCGCTCATCATGCGTTTGTAGGTGCCCTGGTCGTGCGTGACATAGCAGCCCGAGCGCAACAGGCCTTGCACGCGGCGCCCCAGCGCCGGTGTCAGGTAGCTGGCCACCAGGTCAAAAATAGCCGAGCCACCGGCGCTAACCAGCACCTCGTTGCCATCAAACAGGTCCTGCTCGTCGCACGCCTTGACCACGGCCTGAACCAGTTCCATCAGGCGCCGAGCATAGGGTTGGTCCTGCTCGGTCTGGCCGGTAGCGGCAAGCCCCTCATAACACTCCACGCCCGCCAGGCGTATTGCGGGGCTGGCATGCAAGCGCCCGGCCAGTTCCAGTGCTTGCGTGATGTGACGGCAACCGGCGCGCCCGCCCGGCACACCGATTTCCAGCAGCACCTCAAAAGCGTGGGCGGTTGGATGTTTTTGATACCAGTCCTCGATCAACCCAAGCTGGCCCAGTGAATCGACCAAAAAAATGACGCGCAGGCCGTCCTGACCTCGCAGCAAATCGTCAATACCCTGGAGGTCCACGTCGGCAAACACCTGGTTCGCGATCAGACAGCGCCGCGCACCGGCTGCAATGCCGACGCGCAGTTGCGTCACGGTGGCAAAAGTCAGGCCCCAGGCGCCGGCGTCAAGCTGCTGGCGAAACAGCTGGGGCGACATGCTGGTTTTGCCATGCGGTGCCAGCCCCAGGCCGTGCGATTTTGCAAACCCCTGCATCCAGGCCAGGTTGTGCTGCATCACATCGCGCTTGATGACGGCCAGCGGCAGAGGCAAATCACCCCTCAGCATATTCCAGCCTTGCGCGCCGATCTGGGAGCGACGCAATGGTTGGCTGTGGTGCGGAAAACCCTTGTACGACGCGTCAATCAGAGGATCCAGAAAACTTTGCAAACTCATGGCTACACCGGCCACACGACACCGTTTTCATTCAAGATCGCATCGAGCGGCATGTCGTGTGCTTCAGGCTCAAAATCCGGCAGGTAGCCGGGCGCGAAACCCAGCCCCACCGTGACCGGTCGGGGCTCCAGGATAGCCAGCATGCGGTCATAAAACCCACCGCCATAGCCCAGTCGATAGCCACCGGGTGCATAGCCGACACAAGCCACAAACAAGAGCGTCGGAACTATCACTTCGGTTTCTTTGGGCTTGGGAATGCCATAGGCATCATCTTCCATCGGGCAACCGGGGTACCAGGCATGAAACGTCATGGTTTTGTGGACTTTATCGACCACCGGCAGGCCAATGCGCCGGGGTTGCGGCTGATCGAGCAATTCGCCGTCTTCTTTCCAGCGATGCAGGGCCGGCAGCGGATCAAACTCGCCCTTGATCGGCCAATAGGCGCCAATCACGGTATCGGGGCGACCGACCAGCCAGATGCGCATTACTTGCTGTAATAAATCAGCGCGTTGTAGGCGGTCCGCCAGGTTCAGGCGTTGCTCAATGAGAAGCGTGCGAAGTGCCTTTTTTTCCAGCGCCCTGATTCCATTAGAGTTGTCCATAATCCCTACATGCAGTTTCACACCATTTTGACATCGATTGCGCTGCTGAGCTGCTTCACATTGTCACCACTTGCGCCGGCGCACGCTCAGCCCAAGGCAGACGCAAGCGTTAAGGGCAAGGCCCAGGTCGACGATGTCATTGTGGAGATGAGCCAGGCCTTCAAAAAAACCGACACCAAACGCCTGAGTGCCTTGCTGCCCCAGATTCGAGGTCACATACTGGAGCCGTGGGGCGCCTATTGGGAACTGCACGCCCGGCTCGAGTCGGCGACCCCGGGCGAGATTCAGGCCTTCCTGTCCCGCTATGCCGGCACCTACCAGGAAGATCGTCTGCGCAACGACTGGTTGCTGCTACTGGGTCAGAGCCGGGAATGGGGCACTTTCATGGCCGAGTACCCTAACTTCCGCATGAACGATGACCGTTCCGTGCGCTGTTACGCACTGATGACCGAATTCAGCTCGAGCCAACTCGATGTGGCACAGCAGATTGAAGAGTTGTGGCTGGCGCAACGTGAGGCCGACGATGGATGCGCTGCGGCAGCAGAGCAGCAAATCAAGGCCGACAAAATCAAGCCCCATAGCGCCTGGCTGCGCGCACGACTGGGTATGGAAATGGGCAACGCACGCATCGCGACCCAGGCCGTTGGTTTGCTCAACGCCGAGTGGGCCAACACGGCCGGCGCCATCTACGCCAACCCGGCACGCTACCTGACCGGCAAGTTGCTGGCCCTTCGCTTGCGCACCAAGGAACTGGTCACCCTGGCCCTGGTCCGCCTGGCTGTCGGCGACCCCGACGCGGCGGCTGCAGAGATCGACAAATTGCGCTGGAAAACCCAGCTTACCGACGAGGAGCGTAGTTGGGTGTGGGGGGTTATCGGCAAACGTGCCGCCATGCGTCTGTCGGATGGCGCCATCGCCTACTTCCTGAATGGGCAGGACAAGTTCATGCACGATGACCAACTGGCCTGGAAGGCCCGTGCCGCCCTTAGGGCTGGCAACTGGACACAGGTAGCCTCCGCCATCACCGCCATGACTGAAGCGCAGCGCAAAGACGCCACCTGGATCTACTGGCGGGCACGCGCACTGCTTAATCTGGCGCCGGATGAAGCAGCTCGCCTTGAAACCACGCGCCTGCTGACAAGCATCGCGGGCGTCAGCGGTTTTTACCAGCAGCTGGCGTTGGAAGAACTGGGCCAGCGCATTGCCGTGCCAGCCGCGCCAGAGCCGCTGACCGCCGAAGAGAAAGAAGGCGCGCGCCTGAACCCCGGCCTGATGCGCGGCCTGTATGCCATTGAGATCGGTTTGCGCAGCGAGGGCGTGCGCGAATGGAACTACAACACCAACCTGCACAGCCGCGGCGGTCTGAACGACCGCGAGTTGCTGGCCGCCGCCGATCTGGCCTGCCAGCATGAGGTGTGGGATCGCTGCATCAACACCAGCGAAAGAACCAAAACCGTGATCGACTTCGAGCAGCGCTTTCCGATGCCCTTCAAAGCTGCGCTGTTAAAACGCAGCACACAAATTGGGCTCGATCCGGCTTTTGTCTATGGCCTGATCCGCCAGGAAAGCCGCTTTGTGATGGACGCTCAATCAGGCGTCGGGGCCACCGGTTTGATGCAGGTGATGCCGACAACCGCGCGCTGGACGGCCAAAAAAATCGGCTTGACCGACTTCAAACCACAGCAAATGACCGATCCCAACACCAACATTGCGATTGGTACCGGCTACCTCAAACTGGTGTTGGACAGCTTTGACGGCTCCATGCCCATCGCCAGCGCCGCCTACAACGCCGGCCCGAGTCGTCCCAAAAGCTGGCGCGGGCAAAGCGGCGCTCCGGTGCTGGAAGCGGCTATCTGGGCCGAAAACATCCCGTTTGCCGAAACCCGCGATTACGTGAAGAAAGTACTGGCCAACACCACCAGCTATGCAGCGCTGATCAGCGGGCAGGCACAGTCGCTCAAGAGCCGCCTGGGACTGGTCGGACCGCGCGATGCCAGCGCGCCCGAAACAAGCATCGATTTACCCTGAAGGAACCTCATGCTCAAGCTCATTATTGGCAATAAAAACTATTCATCCTGGTCGATGCGCGCCTGGGTATTGCTCAAGCAGGCCGGCATCCCGTTTGAAGAAGTCGTGGTGCGTTTCGACGCGTTCGACGCCGATTCCAGCTTCAAGAAAACCGTTGGCACGCTAACCCCCACCGGCAAGGTACCGGTGCTGCTGGATGGCGACCTGCACGTGTGGGACACGCTGGCCATCGCGGAATATGTGGCAGAAAAATTTCCTAAAAAAAAGTTGTGGCCAATCGACCAGACGGCACGGGCACGGGCGCGCAGCGTGTGTGCCGAAATGCATGCCGGCTTCACCGGTTTGCGCAGCCAATGCCCGATGAACATCGAGGCCTCGCTGGCAGATGCCGGCGCCCTGATCTGGCGCGATCAGGTTGCAGTGCGCAACGATGTGGCACGCCTGGTGGCGATGTGGCAGGAGTTGCTCAACAGCCATGGCGGGCCGCTGTTGTTCGGCAGTTTCACCGTGGCCGACGCCTACTTCGCCCCGCTGTGCACACGTCTTAAAACCTACGCCCTGCCGGTGCCACCGGCGATTGCAGCCTATGTGGAGAAGGTATGTGCCTTGCCAGGCGTCAAAATCTGGATCGATGACGCGCGGGAAGAACACGACTTCCTTGCTTTTGAAGAACCCTATCGACTCCATCGTTGACATGCAAATCTATCTGGTCGGTGGCGCAGTCCGCGATGCCCTGCTAGGGCTGCTGGTGAAGGACCGTGACTGGGTGGTGGTGGGTGGCACACCTGAAGCCCTTATCGCCCAGGGCTTTTTGCCGGTGGGCAAAGACTTCCCGGTGTTTCTTCACCCCCAGACTCACGAAGAATACGCACTGGCACGCACCGAGCGAAAGACCGCGCCCGGTTACCACGGATTCAACGTCCACGCGGCCCCTGATGTCACGCTGGAGCAAGACCTGGCGCGGCGTGATCTGACCTTCAACGCAATCGCGGTTGATGCCAGCGCCATCGGCCATGACGGCCGGTTTGATGCTGACAATGCCGCGCTTGTTGACCCCTACGGTGGACGCCAGGATCTGCTCAACAAAGTATTTCGGCATGTCACGCTCGCCTTTCGCGAGGACCCGGTACGCATCCTGCGCGTGGCCCGACTGGCGGCGCGTTTTGCCGACTTCACAGTGGCGCCCGAAACCATGCAACTGATGCGCGAGATGGTGCAAGCCGGCGAAGCCGATCATCTGGTGGCGGAGCGGGTCTGGCAGGAGCTGCTCAGAGGTCTGATGGAAAACACGCCATCGCGCATGTTTGCAGTGCTGCGTGAATGCGGCGCGCTGGAGCGTTTGTTGCCGGAGGTCAACCAGCTGTGGGGCGTGCCGCAACGCGCCGACTACCACCCCGAAATCGACACTGGCGTCCACCTGATGATGGTGCTGGACATGAGCGCCCGTTTGCAAACCAGCTTGCCGGTGCGCTTTGCCTGCCTGACGCATGACCTGGGCAAGGGCACAACCGCACCGGATGTACTGCCGCGCCACATCGGCCATGAGCTTCGCAGCGCACGATTGCTGCAGGAGGTTTGCAAGCGTCTGCGCGTCCCCACCGAGTGTCGCGAACTGGCCAACGTGGTCGCCCGCGAGCACGGCAACATTCATCGCAGCGCTGACCTGAACGCAGCGGCGGTAGTGCGCCTGTTGGAGCGCTGCGACGCCTTTCGCAAACCCCAACGCTTTGCTGACGTGCTGCTGGCCTGCGAGTGCGATGTGCGTGGGCGCCTGGGACAGGCTGACTCACCCTACCCGCAAGCGCCCAGACTGCTGCGTGCATTGGCGGCCGCACAAGGCGTTGCGACACAGTTGCTGGCGGAAAACGCAATGGCAGCGGGGGTTGCCGGTGAAGATATCGGTGCACTGATTCGCCGTGCCCGCATCGAGGCCGTAAAAGCGATTCTGTAGACCGCCGCAGGCGCCAGTCAGTGGCTGCCTCAGACCATACGCACACCACTGCCGGCATCAAACCAGTTGGCGTGCGCCTGGCTAACCTCAATGCCTGTCAGGTCACCCACTTCGATGGGCGAATGCGGCGCGGTGCGGGCGGTGATCAAACCCACCGCGGTCTTGATCACGATAAAGGTGTCGGCTCCGGTCGGCTCCACCAGCACCACTTCGCCACGCCAGGGTGCATCGGCACTTGGGTGAACATGCTCGGGACGCAGACCCAGCGTGACTTCATGGCACGCCGGACAAGGCAGCGACAGCGCACCACCGGCAAAGGCAAACTTGCCCTGCGCACCCGGCGTCTCAACCTGACCGGCAATCATGTTCATGGTGGGCGACCCAATAAAGCCCGCCACATAGGTGTTGGCCGGGCGGCTGTAAATATCGTCCGGCGTGCCAATTTGTTGCAGGATGCCGTCCTTCATCACCGCAATGCGGCTGCCCAGCGTCATGGCCTCGATCTGATCGTGCGTCACGTACACGCTGGTGATGCCGCTGACCAGGTGCAGGCGCTTGATCTCGGCGCGCATTTCAACGCGCAGTTTGGCGTCCAGATTGCTCAGCGGCTCATCGAACAAAAACAGTTGCGGGTCGCGCGCCAGGGCCCGCCCCATGGCGACGCGCTGGCGCTGGCCACCGGAGAGCTGCGACGGGCGGCGCCCCAGCAGGTGCTCGATTTGCAGCATGGCGGCGACCTCACCGATGCGCCTGGTTCGCGCCTCTTTGGGCACCTTGCGCATTTCCAGCGCAAAGCCGATGTTGTCGGCCACGCTCATGGTCGGATACAGGGCGTAGCTCTGGAACACCATGGCAATGTCGCGCTGCGCCGGTGCCACGCCCACGACATTCTTGCCGGCAATGCGCAGCTCGCCCTCGCTCGGTTCTTCCAGGCCGGCGATGATGTTGAGCAGCGTCGATTTGCCGCAACCGGAAGGGCCAACCAGGATCAGGAACTCACCCGGCGCGACGTCGATTTCGATGCGCTTGAGCACCTCAACGGCTTTGTCGCCCTTGCCATAGACTTTGCGGATGCCTGCGATGTGAAGTGATGCTGCCATGGTTTTATTTACCCCTTCACAGCGCCGGCCGTGAGCCCTTTGACGAAATATTGACCGGCCAGCACGTACACCAGCATGGTCGGCAAACCCGCAATCACGGCCGCTGCCATGTCCACGTTGTAGCTCTTGACGCTGCTGGAGGTATTGGCCATGTTGTTCAAGCCGACGGTAATGGGCTTGCTGTCGGCGCCGCTGAAGGCGACACCAAACAAAAAGTCGTTCCAGATATTGGTGAATTGCCAGATCAGCGTGACCATCAGAATGGGCGTCGACATCGGCACCACGATGCGCCAGAAAATGCGCCAGAAGCCGGCGCCATCCATGCGCGCCGCGTTCACCAGTTCCTTCGGGATGGCGGTGTAGTAATTGCGAAAGAACAGCGTGGTACCGGCCATGCCGGCCAGACAATGCACCAGCACCAGACCGGTGATGGAACTGGCCAGCCCCAGATAACCCAGCACCTGGCTCATCGGCAGCAGCACCACCTGAAACGGCATGAAGACACCGAACAGGATGAACCCGAACAGCAGTTCGCTGCCCCTGAATTTCCACATACTGAGCACATAGCCATTGACGGCGCCCCAGGCTGTGGAGATCAGCACCGCTGGTAGCGCCATGCGCACCGAATTCCAGAAGTAGGGTTGCAGGCCGCGGCAATCGACACCGGTGCATGCTGTCGACCAGGCCAGCTGCCAGGATTCAAAATTGACTGAGTTTGGCAGGCTCAAAAGATTGCCGGAGCGAATTTGCTCCGCGTCCTTCAAGGAGGTGGCCAGCATGACATACAGCGGCGCCAGAAAAAGCAGCGCGGCCAGCACCAGCACGGCGTAAAGCAGGACACGGAAAATTTGTTTAGCGGTCATGCGGTTTGGCCCGGAGTTCACTGTACAAATAAGGCACCACAATGGCCGCCACCGTGGCCAGCATCATGCTGGCACTGGCGGCACCGAGACCGATCTGGCCGCGCGTGAAGCTCATGACGTACATGAAGGTGGCGGGCACGTCGGTGGCAAAACCGGGGCCGCCGGCGGTCAGCGCCATCACCAAATCGAAACTCTTGATCGACAGGTGGGACAGCACCAGGATGGTGGAAAACACCACCGGTCGCAGAATCGGCAAAATGATGCGCCAGTAAATGCGCGGCAGCGAAGCGCCGTCCATCTGCGCGGCCTTGATGATGCTGTCGTCGATGCCGCGCAGGCCGGCCAGAAACAGCGCCATGGCGAAACCGGCCGACTGCCAGATGCCGGCCATCACCACGCAATAAATAGCGGTGTCACTTTGCACCAGCCAGTCAAAATGAAAACTCGCCCAACCCCAATCGTGCATCAGCTTTTCGAGACCAAGGCTGGGATTCAAAATCCATTTCCACGCTGTGCCGGTGACGATAAATGACAGCGCCATGGGGTACAAATAAATGGTGCGCAAGGCGCCCTCCAGGCGCACCTTCTGGTCCAGAAAAATGGCCAGCAGCATGCCTAGCAGCATGGCCCCGCCGACGTACAGCAGGCTGAAAATACCCAGGTTTTTCAGCGCCACCCACCAGCGGTCCATGCCAAACAGCTGCTCATACTGCGCCAGGCCGACGAACTCGTCGTAGTTGGGCAGCATGCGCGACCCGGTCACCGACAGCACGCCGTTCCAGACCATAAAGCCGTAGATGAAGGCGAAGCCCAGCACAAAGGCCGGCGCGATCACCAACTTGGGCAACACGTTTTCAAATGACTTCATTGACCTTTCGCCCTTGGTTCAAAACCTGAAAAACCCTTGTTGGAACGCCTGCACTGCTTCACGACCTGACAGGGCGGGGGGACATGAGCGGCGGCACGTACCCCAACCCTGCTGCGGGCGCATACAAAAGCGCCTGCAACAGGCTCTTGCAAACCCCCGTTTCACTTCGTTGCCGCAGCCTTGGCAATGTTCTTCATGCCGTCGGCGACCGAGATCTTGTCGTCGTTCCAGAACTGGCTGACGGCGTCCTTGAGCGCACCTTCAACGGCCGGCTTGACAGCCATGCTGTGGGCGACCGAGGGCAACAGGCTGTTGGTCTTGGCGGTCTCTGCAAAGTCCTTGCTGGAGAGCTTGGCGCAGTCGTCGAACTTGGCCATGTTCATATTCAGGCGCACCGGGATCGAGCCCTTGTTGAGGTTGAAAACCTCCTGAAATTCAGTGCCCATGATGGACGCCGCCAGATCGCCCTGTGCTTTTTGCGCGGCCGGGTCTTTCAGCTTGAACATGGCAAACGAGTCCACGTTGAAAGTGAAAGAGTTGGCGCTACCGGGCGCCGCGGCGCACAGGAAATCTTTGCCTGGCACCTTGCCAGCGGCCAGGAACTCGCCCTTGGCCCAGTCACCCATGAACTGAAACGCCGCTTTTTCCTGCATCACCATGGCGGTGGCCAGATTCCAGTCGCGCCCAGGCGCGGCAGCATCGGTGTAGCCCTTGACCTTGCGCAACGTCTCCAGTGACTTCTTCATGGTGTCGCTGTTGAGCGCTTTTTGATCGAGCTTGACCAGGGCGTCGTTGTAGAACTTGGCACCACCAATGCCGAGCACGACCGATTCAAACACCGTTGCGTCCTGCCAAGGCTGTCCGCCGTGCGCAATGGCAACCAGTCCCTGTGCCTTGAATTTGTCGGCGAGCGCGAAGAATTCGTCGTAGTTGGTGGGTGCTTTGCCGCCCGCTTTGTTGAGCGCATCCTGATTGATCCACAGCCAGTTCACGCGGTG
>JANXLW010000030.1 GCA_025354965.1 Betaproteobacteria bacterium | reverse complement strand
GCAGCGTCGTTGTGTTGCGGCCCCAGCACCAGCGCCACCCGGCGCGTGCTGCGTGGGCTTATCAGCACGGTGGTTACGCCGGCCTGGGCCAGTTTCATCAGCACGCCACTGTCAAGCCGGGTTTGCGCACCATGGATGACGCAGCGGTCAATCAACCTGATGGGCACAGTGCCACGGCGCACCCCGGCCTCATACAAAGCCAGTGTCTCGCCCTCGGCTTTGACTTCAAGCTGGGCGCGGTCAAGTACCAGCAGACTCAAGTTGCTGCCTCCTTAGCCAACGTAAAAATAGTCAGGGTCGCTGGGCGCCACGGCTTTGCCCAGGGTGTGCACGCGGCTGCGCGGGTCAAGCCGCAGCAGCAAAAAGCGGTCGGTGCTCAGGTCCATCAAGGCACCCATGTCTTGCACCAGGGCACTGCGTTCTGCTGGTGTGAGGTAAATCTCGTGCACTGATTTCTGACCGCCCGTGGCATAGGTGCGCGTCAGCTTGAGGGCCGCTGTCAGGCGGCGCGGTTCGCTGATGTCATAGGCGGCAAGGTGGAGTTCACGTTCAGACATGCGCCATTGTTTGCCAGCCACCCTGGCGTGTCTGGTGCGGCAAGCTTGCCGCTGTTCTTGGCGAACCAGCCGTGGGCTATTCGCTTCTCAGACTGCGTGTTTCCTGATCCGCCCAGTCAAGCACCTGCTCTGCTGCCTGTAGGGCGCGGGATCGGTCGAGGCCTGCGGGGTCGATAGTGCCGTAGCGTGCCTCTACTGCGTAGGGATTGAGCTCGTCCAACCACGCTGCTTGAGGTGGCGACGACAGTTTGTGATCCTGTAGCAAGTCCAGCAAGACAATCAGGTCGTGGGTGCGTCGGAACTCGATGCTGTGCGCACTCAGCACCGCCTTGAGTGACTTTTCAATCGATTGCTGCGCATGAAATCCGACCATGGCGTCACCAATGCCAGCGTTACTGGTAAGCAACTTGCACGCTGCAAGGTCTTGTTGTGCCGACGCCAATAGCAGCGCGTAAACCGGCTTGTGAGATGGTTGATCAACCATGAACCACGCGACCTTCCCGCAGCGCCCAATAGAGTGCGGTGCCTGGCTGTTGCCCCCATTGAGTGACTTCTGCGCGGGAGTACACCAGCACATCTGCAGGCACGCGCAGTGGCCTAAGTGCCCGGCGCAGGCGCACCATTTCGCGGGCACGGTTTTCTACTGTGGGTTCAATCACCAGAAAGTCCAGGTCAGATGCGTCCGTGGCCTGGCCGCGTGCATAGGATCCAAATAGCAAAATCTGCTCTGCATCAGGTGCGGCATTCGCCAATGTTTGGATGGCGGCAGTCAAGGTCGCGGAATCAATCAATTGCTTTCTCCGGTGGCATCCAAGGTGTAAGCACCCATGCCCATTGTGGCATTCTTGCCGACGTGCAGCCACTGGCCGAGCCAGAGCCAGGGCCATAGTGCAGTCAGCGCTTGCGAACTGCCGAGTAGCTTCCAGCGGCCCATCACACCACCCAGTGTCATTTCTTGCTGCTGGCGGCTTGAGTAGCGGGTCCAGTCAAACCAGTGCAAATCGCGCGTGTCGGTGAGGCTTTCACTTTGGTGGGTGATTTGTTTGGCGGCTTCGCCCCAACCGCCTTGCCCCGCATGAAATTGCATCAGCAAGGCGCTGCGCCGGGCAAGTGCCGCCACCAGCGCACGCGGTGT
>JANXLW010000026.1 GCA_025354965.1 Betaproteobacteria bacterium | reverse complement strand
GAAGTCGCGATGCGTTTGCCGGTGGCGGTGTCAAAGCAGTGCATCTTGTCGGCGCGGGGAGTGACGTGGATCGTGCTGCCCAAGGCGGGAACCGTGTGCCCTTCTTCCGTGCGAATGATGACCATCTCGTCGCCACTACCGTGCGCCCAGCGGCCGTAGACCAGGCGTTCGGCCCCTAGCATTTCAACCGCTTCCACTTGCAACGCCCAACCGGTCGGTGTCATGTCCAGATGTTCGGGACGTACACCTGTGATGGTGCCTGCTGCGGCGTTGGGTGCATTTTTCAGCAGGTTCATAGGAGGCGAGCCCATGAAACTGGCCACGAACGTGGTGGCAGGTTGCGTGTAGACCTCTTCCGGCGTACCGAATTGTTCTACCACGCCGGCGTTCATGACGATCATGCGCTGCGCCAGGGTCATGGCTTCGACCTGATCGTGGGTGACGAAGAGCGAGGTAATGCCCAGTTCGCGGTGCAGTTTCTGGATTTCAAGTCGGGTCTGCGCACGCAGCTTGGCGTCCAGGTTGCTCAGGGGTTCATCAAACAAAAAAACCTGTGGCTGGCGCACGATAGCGCGCCCCATGGCAACACGCTGGCGCTGACCGCCCGAGAGCTCACGCGGCTTGCGCTGAAGAAAGGTTCCAATCTCGAGAATTTTGGCGGCCTTGTCGACTCGGGCTTTGATTTCGTCAACCGGGACTTTCGCGATCTTGAGCCCGTAAGCCATGTTCTCGAACACGCTCATGTGCGGGTATAGCGCGTAGTTCTGGAACACCATGGCAATGTCGCGCTCAGACGGCTCCAGATCGTTGACCACGCGTTGGCCGATGGAAATTTGACCCTCGCTGACTTCTTCCAGACCCGCGACCATGCGCAACAGCGTGGACTTGCCGCAGCCCGAGGGACCGACGATAACGACAAATTCACCATCATGGATTTCGGCGCTCACGCCGTGAAGGACCTGGTTGGCTGACTTGCCAGTGCCATAGCGCTTGACGATGTTCTTTAAGGTAATGGAAGCCATTATTTCTCCGTGTCTACCAGTCCCTTGACGAACCACTTTTGCATCAGCACGACGACGATAGCTGGTGGCAGCATGGCAAGCAGTGCAGTTGCCATGACGACGTTCCACTCATTTTGCGAATCGCCTCCCGCTACCATCATTTTGATGCCAACGACCACCGGGTACATGTCCTCAGATGTGGTGGCCAGGAGTGGCCACAGGTACTGGTTCCAGCCGTAGATGAATTGAATGACAAACAGCGCCGCAATCGAAGTTTTGGACAGGGGCAACAAAATATCAAGGAAGAAGCGCATCGGGCTGGCGCCGTCCATGCGCGACGCCTCGACCAGTTCGTCCGGCACTGACATGAAAAATTGGCGAAACAGGAAAGTCGCCGTGGCCGAGGCAAGCAAAGGAATCGTCAGACCGGCGTAACTGTTGAGCATCCCGAGGTCGGATACTACTTGGTAGGTCGGGCCAATGCGCACTTCCACTGGCATCATCAGGGTGACAAAAATAGCCCAGAAGAAAAAGTTTTTGAACGGAAAGCGGAAATACACAATGGCAAAGGCCGACAAGAGAGAAATCGAAATCTTGCCAAACGTAATCACCAGCGCTGTCACCAGGCTGACCCACATCATGTGCGCCACCGGTGCTGTAGATCCGGCGCCAGCACCACCACCCACCAGCGCTTTGCGGTAGGTTTCCCACATGTAACTACCCGGTAGCAATGGCATGGGTGCTTGCACGATTTCTTGTGCGGTGTGCGTAGAAGCGACAAATGCCAGGTACAGAGGAAAGGCGACGATGATGACACCCATAATCATCACGGTATGGGCCAACAATGTCAGAAAGGGGCTGCGCTCCACCATGTCAGTAGTTCACTTTTTTCTCGACAAAACGAAACTGAACGACGGTGAGCGCAACCACGATGGTCATCAAGATCGCCGACTGTGCCGCCGAGCCACCCAGGTCCATGGCTTTGAAACCGTCGTAATACAGCTTGTAAACCAGGATTGAAGTGGCCTGCCCCGGGCCGCCGTGGGTGGTGGCGTCCACGATGGCAAAGGTGTCGAAAAAGGCGTACACCATATTGATGACGAGTAAAAAGAAAGTCGTGGGCGACAGCAATGGGAACTGAATAGTCCAAAAGCGCCGCCAAGGTTTGGCACCGTCAATGGCCGCCGCTTCAATCAAGGACTTGGGGATGCTTTGCAAACCGGCCAGGAAAAAAAGGAAGTTGTACGAGATTTGCTTCCAGACCGCAGCCATCACAATCAGCGTCATGGCGTGACCCTCAACCAGCAAGTGGTTCCAGTTGATACCAACCTGCCCCAAAGCGTAAGCCACGACACCCAACGAGGGCGAAAACATAAATATCCACAGCACGCCTGCCACCGCTGGCGCCACGGCGTAGGGCA
>JANXLW010000480.1 GCA_025354965.1 Betaproteobacteria bacterium | reverse complement strand
ACATTGTCACGGCCAACGGCAAAACCGTCGGCGAAAACATTGGCGAGGCAAAGAATTACGACTTGCGCGTGATCAAAAAGTTCGATGCTCCGTTCAAGGACAAGGCCGGCATCGCCGTCCTGCGCGGCAATTTGGCGCCGCGTGGAGCAGTCATCAAGCCCAGTGCCGCGACGCCAGCATTGATGGTGCACAAGGGCCGGGCCGTGGTATTTGAAAATATCGAAGACTTTCACGCCCGCATCGATGATGACAATCTCGATGTTGACGAAACCTGCGTCATGGTGCTGAAGAACTGCGGCCCCAAAGGTTATCCCGGCATGGCCGAGGTGGGCAACATGCCCTTGCCGCCGAAAATTCTGCGCAAAGGCATTACCGATATGGTGCGCATCAGCGACGGTCGCATGAGCGGCACGGCCTACGGCACCGTCGTGTTGCACACCGCACCCGAAGCGGCAGCCGGCGGTCCGCTGGCAGTGGTGCAAAACGGTGACATCATTGAGCTGGACGTCCCCCGCCGTCGGATCCATCTGCATGTGACAGACGAGGAACTGGCGCGCCGCCTGGCCCACTGGACAGCGCCGAACCCTCCCATGACATCAGGCTACTGGAAACTCTACATCGATCATGTGCTGCAGGCCGATGAAGGTGCCGATCTCGACTTCCTGGTTGGCCAGCGAGGTTCCTTCGTCCCACGCGACAATCACTAACGAGAAAGCCCCCAATGAAAGTACTTGTCACCGGCGGCGCCGGCTTCTTGGGGGCCCGTCTGGTCCGCGAACTGCTCAAAAAGGGGCAGCTCAATGGCCGGCCCATCATTGAAATCAGCATTGCCGATCTGTTTGGCGCGCCTGCCGACCTGAGCGCTGACCCGCGGGTGCGGCTGCATACCGGCGCATTGCTGAATCAAACCGAACTGTTTGCCAGCGGTTTCGACGCCGTGTTCCACCTCGCCTCGGCGGTCTCAGGGGAATGCGAACAGGACTTTGACCTGGGCCTGCGCTCCAACCTGGACAGCACCCGCGCCCTGCTGGATGGACTGCGCAAGGCCGCCAATGTGCCGCGACTGGTGTTTGCCAGTTCAGTCGCAGTGTTCGGGCCGGACGCCGCCAACCCATTGCCCGATCGGGTGGCTGACAGCACGCTGCCCTCACCGCAGACTTCGTACGGCACACACAAGCTGATGTGCGAATACCTGATTGCCGACTACACCCGCAAGGGCTTCATCGACGGCCGGTCGGCGCGTTTGATGACCGTCACCGTGCGCCCCGGCAAACCCAATGGCGCGGCATCGTCGTTTTTCAGCGGCATCATTCGCGAGCCTCTGGCCGGCGTGCAGGCCACTTGTCCGGTCGACGCCGATGTCACGCACTCGGTGTCCTCCCCGGCCAACACGATCCATGGATTGATGACGGTGTTTGAAGCCAGCCGGCAAGCCATGGGCGGACGCCTGGCGTTGAATCTGCCGGGGCTGACGGTACGCGTCGCCGACATGCTGCAGGCACTGGAGGATGTGGCCGGCTTGCAGGTCCGGCAACGGGTTCGCTTCGAGCGCGACGAGCGCATCGCCGGCATCGTCGGCAACTGGGCCAGGGGTTCGACCGCCGATCGCGCGCTGGCGTTGGGCTTGCGTCCCGATGCCTCATTCAAGAGCATCATCGAACAGTACATGGAAGATTGCCGCAAACCGGGCTATCCGGCCGACGCCTTGCGCGGCCTGCAGCGCTAAATCCATCTAGCTGCTTGGTGTTGTCTGAATAGCCCGTGTCTCACCATGGCGCATGAGCCAAACCGCGTTTGCGGCGAGCCCGTGCTGGCGCAATGCCATGGCAAGATCACGCGGCGGCTGGTCAAAAGCTTCCTGCGTCAGCATGAAGGTACCCCAATGCACGCCCATGGCTTGTTTGGCCCCGATGTCAAGCATAAGTTGCACGGCATCGGACGGGTTGACGTGCATGTTCTTCATGAAGTCGCGCGGCAAATACGCCCCGATGGGCAGCGCCACAAAGTCAACGATGCCCAGGCGTTCACGAATGGCCTTGAAATCCGCGCTGTAGCCGGTATCGCCGGGGAACAGGAAGCGCCAAGGCGCCGCGCCTTGCCGCGCCCACTCCAGCATGTACCCACCCCATAGCGAGGCGTTGGTGTCAAACGGCGTGCGCCGACTCCAGTGTTGCGCCGGGGTAAAGTGCAAACGCACCTTATCCCCCAGAACACCATTGTCGGCAACCGCGCCCAAGTCAGCCTGATCCCACCAATCCAGCTCTGTGACCTGCGAAATTTGCCGCGCATCAAACCACGCCTTCAAACCCAAAGGAACAAAAAACCGTGGCCGCTGTCCGGCCGCCAGCAACTCTTTGATGGTGGCGTGGCAAAGGTGGTCGTAGTGGTTGTGCGAGATCAGGACGATGTCGATGGGCGGCAGGTCTTGCGCCTTCAGCGGTGCCGGCACACGGCGCGGTGCGCCAAAGCGACCATACGGTCCGGCGAACGCGGCCAGCGTCGGGTCGATCAGAATATTCAGCCCAGCCACCTGCAGCAAAACAGTGACATGGCCCAGCCAGGTTACCACCGGGGCACGCTGCCGCATTGCGATTTGCGCATGGTTTACCGGCACACTCCATTGGCGCGCAAAGGCTTCATAGCCGCCGACCGGCTCGGCCAGCGGCTTGAAGTCGCCACGCAGCGAACGCCAAACCATTTCGTACCAGGGGAAATTACCGATGACGACACTGGCATCGCTATTTCCAAATCCGTTGCTGCGGTGGTGTGCGGGCTTCAAGTTCGATACTCTTTTGTAAGGTTGGAAGAATGACCACCACCCTCAGTGCTTGCGCCGTGCTGCCACTGCCATCGCCAGCTCCTGCAACACGCCCACGGTGGTGTCCCAGTCCAGGCAGGCGTCCGTGACGCTCTGACCGTAGCTTAGACCAACGCGACCGTCGACGATGTCCTGCCGACCTGCCACCAAGTGACTTTCCAGCATGACGCCGCAGATAGAGTCGCTGCCGCTGGCTAGCTGCTGCGCAATGTCAGCGGCCACTGCCGACTGGCGTCGGTGGTCTTTGCCGCTGTTGCCGTGGCTGCAGTCGACCACCAGGCGCGCTGGCAATCCGGCTGCCGTCAGCGCAATCGACGCCAGCCGCACGCTGGCAGCGTCGTAGTTGGGACCCTCGCTGGCACCGCGCAATACCAGGTGTCCGTCAGGGTTACCGGTGGTGGTGATGACCACCGCCCTGCCCTCCAGTGAAATGCTTGGAAAGCGGTGCGACTGCCCCGCCACGAGGATGGCATCGATGGCCGCAGCCACGCTGCCGTTGGTTGCATTCTTGAATCCGACTGGCGCCGAAAGTGCCGAGGCCATCTGGCGGTGCAGCGGACTCTCTACGGTACGCGCACCGATGGCGCCCCAGGTCAGCAGCTCTGCGTAATACTGCGGCGTCACCAGGTCCAGTATTTCAGAGGCGGCCGGCACGCCCAGTTGCGCACACGCCAGCAGCAAGCTGCGCGCCTGTCGCAGGCCTTTTCCGATGTCCCCTCGACCATCCAGTTCGGGGTCGTAGATCAGGCCCTTCGAGCCCATGCGGGTGCGCGGCTTGTCAAAGTAGACACGCATCACAACCAGCAGTTGAGGTGCCAGCCGCGCGGCCAGTTCGTGCAGCCGCCCTGCATATTCCAGCGCCGATGCCGGTTCATGGATTGAGCAGGGGCCAACGATTGCCAGCAGCCGGTCATCGTCACCACGCAGGATGGCCCGTGTGGCCTCGCGCGCGCTGGCAATGAACGCCGCCTCGGCTTGGCCGGCAGGTAGTTCCTCGCGCAGCAGCTTCGGCTCCACCAGCAAAGCCGACTGGGCGATGTGAATGTCGTGAATTGCAATGTTCATGTATTACGCAAATCGGTGTCGTTGAGGAAATCCATCAAGGCCGCCGTAAAGGCCCCGGCCTGCTCCCAATTGGAGAGGTGAGCGGCGTCCAGTTCGAGATAGCGTGAACCTGCGATGCGCTGTGTGATTGCACGCCCCAACTCAGGCGCGGTGGAGCCGTCATGGCGCCCGGCGATGACCAGCGTGGGCAGCTCAATTGTGCTGATGTCGTGCAACTGGTCCATGTCGCGGATGGCGATCACGTTGGCCTGGTAGCCCGGTGCAGACGTGGCAAGCAGCATGTCACGTACCCGTTCAACCACATGAGGCGCACGCTGCTGAAAGCGGCGCGTGAACCAGCGCTCCAGGATGGAATCCGTCAGGCCCGCCATGCCCTCACTGGCCAGCACCGTCAGGCGCGAATTCCAGAGCTCAGGTGTGCCCAGCTTGGCGGCGGTATTGCTAAGCACCAGGTGCTTGATGCGATGGGCGTGGTGGGTAGCCAGCCACATACCGGTCATGCCACCCATCGACAGACCACAGAAATCAACCTGCTTCAGTTGCAGGTGGTCCAGCAGCGCCACTGCATCCTGGCCGAGTTGCTCGATGCTGTAAGGGCCCATCGGAACTTCGGATTGACCGTGCCCGCGGACATCGTAGCGCAGCACCTGAAACTGGGTCAGCAGGATTGACATCTGCGGCTGCCACATTTCGAGCGTGGTACCCAACGAGTTGCACAGCATCAGAACCGGCGCCCGCGGGTCGCCTTCGAGCTGGTAATGCAATGAAATTTTGTCGCAAATAGTGGTAGGCATGTTCAATCTATTTCGGTTAAATTTTGGAAGCGCGACAGGCTGTCTCGGGCGCGACGCCGCAACGCGCAAAAATTGGCTCAACGCGCCGCGCACGATGTACCATTTTGCCGTTCAATCGCCCCCCGCGCTTGCAACGACGGGTTGCACTGCAAAGATCGGCGTGTTGCGCCGCTGTATTGAATTTGATTGACGAGGCGCCTGCTTGATCGAACAATGCTATTGTCGGACAGGCTTCACACCGGCCCTCACCCTGGAGCTTTTATTCAAACCAAGGAGACATGCATGAAAGAGACGACGAAGACACCGGTTTTTTCACCCACGCTCAAGCGTGCAGCGGGGCTCGCCGCAGTGGGTGCCGCGCTGGCCTGCCTTGCGCAAGGAGTGCAGGCGCAGGAGACCTTCAAGGTCGGCATTGTCAGTTTTCTCTCAGGCCAGGCGGCTGAGAGTTTCGGCATTCCGGCGGTCAACGGGGCGAAAGTCCTGGTCGAGGCCTTTAACAAAGGTGAGGGGCCGGCGCCGTACAACAAGCCGGGTTTTGGTGGCTTGAAAATTGAGCCGGTCTACGTCGACGAGAACGGTGGCGCCACCAAGCAGGTGCAGGAATTGCGCAACCTGTACGACCGCGACAAGGTCGATGTGGTGGTCGGTTATGTCGGCTCGGGCGATTGCCTGGCGGTGGCTCCAGTGGCGGAGGAAATGAAAAAGTTCCTGATTCTTTACGACTGCGGCACACCGCGCATTTTTGAGGACGGCAAGTACAACTACGTGTTTCGCACCGCCTCCCACGCAACCATGGACAACGTGGCGCTGGCGCGCTACATGAAGTCGCATAACGTGAAGACCGAAAGCTTCAACATGATCAACCAGGACTATGCCTGGGGTCAGGATTCACGCAAGGATTTCATCTGGTCGATGGAGAAGCTCTATCCCAGCGCCAAGCCCGGCGAGGACTTGTTGCCCAAGTTCGGTGCCGGCCAGTACGGCACCGAAATATCGGCGCTGATGGCCAAGCCGGCGGATGTCACCCACTCCAGCTTGTGGGGCGGCGACTTGCAGGCGTTCATCCTTCAATCAGGTCCGCGCGGACTGTTCAAGCGCTCACAGGTGGTGCTGTCCGCAGCTGACCATGTATTGCCGGCGCTGGGCGACAAAATGCCGGACGGCGCCATCATTGGGGCACGTGGTGCTTACGGCCTGATGTCGCCGAAGTCGGCGCTCAATGACTGGTGGTGGTCCATCTACCAAAAGGCCTATACCGTCTACCCGGTGCAGGCTCCCTACCGAATGGCGCAGTCACTGCTGGGTCTGAAGCTGGCGGTAGAAAAAGCGATGGCCGCCAATGGTGGCAAGAAGCCCAACGCGGAACAATTGGCAGCGGCACTCAAGGGTCTGGAATGGGATTCACCGGCCGGGCGGATCCGCATGGCGCTTGGCGACGGCCACCAGGCGATGCAGGAGACTGCCATCGGCAAGACACGCTATGACGCGGCCAGGAAAATGGTGGTGCTTGACGACATCCAGCGCTTCCCGGCGGAATGCGTCAACCCGCCCGCCAGCATGAAGTCTGAAGAATGGATCAAGGCCGGATTCCCCGGCGCAAAGTGCAATTGAGCCTGCGCTGACCTGCCGTCCCCGCTGCACAGCAGCGGGGCCTTAACTATTTCAAAGGCGCGCGCCCATGCATACCCTGCTTACCATCCTGATTGACGGTCTGACCTATGCATCCTGGCTGTTCATCGTCGCACTCGGGCTGACGCTGGTCTTTGGCGTATTGAAAATTCTCAACATGGCGCACGGCAGCTTTTATGCGCTGGGGGCCTATGCGGCGGCCAGCTTTGTCAGCTGGGGCGCCAGCATGAACCTGGCGCCAGCGTTCTCGATTGTGGCCATGCTGCTGGCGGCGGTGGCGGTAGCAGCGATCCTGGCGCCGCTCACCGAGCGTGGTCTGATGCGTTTCTTCTACGGTCGCGACGAGGTGCTGCTGGTGCTGGTCACCTATGCCATGTTCCTGATTCTGGAAGATGTGACCAAGTTGATCTGGGGTGCCAACCCGTACTATGTTTCGGAACCCTATAGCCTGTTTGGCAACATCGATATCGGGCGCCAGACTTATGTGGGCTACGACTTTGCACTGGTCGCTCTGGCGGTCATCGTCGGGCTCGCCGTCTGGTGGGGTCTGAACCGCACACGCCACGGCAAGATTGTGCTGGCCGTCATTCATAACGCCGAGGTGGCATCGAGCATGGGCATCAATGTATCGCGGGTTTACATGCTGGCCTTCACAGTCGGAATCTTCCTGGCTGGCATTGGCGGCGCCTTCACGGCGCCCATGATATCGGTGCAGCCGGGCGTTTCGGTCGGTGTCATCATCGTCTCGTTTGCGGTTGTGATCATCGGTGGCCTGGGCAGCATTGAAGGCGCCGCCATCGGTGCGCTGATCGTTGGCTTGGCGCGCTCACTGGCGGTGCATGTGGCGCCGGTGGCCGAGCTGTTCTCGATCTATATCGTGATGGCGCTGGTACTGATGTTCCGCCCTGAGGGGCTATTCCAGCGCATCCAGGCACGAAAGATCTGACATGGCGGCATCACTTTCTGCATCCGCGCCGCCGCCACCAACCACGGCAACCGCGTCGCGCGCACGAGTTCCACTGATCGGCATCCTGTTCACTGTCGTACTGGCGGTAGCCGGGCTGGCAATGCCCAAATGGCTGACCTTCCTGATGACGATGGCCGCCGCACAAGGCCTGGTGTCGCTGGGCATCGTGCTGCTGATGCGCGGCGGCGTTGTCTCCTTTGGGCAGGGCATGGTGTTCGCACTCGGCGGCTACGCCGCAGGGCTGGCTTACAGCCGGCTCGGCTTCACCGATGCGCTGGGATTGACCTTGCTCGGTGGCGTTGCGGCAACGCTGCTGGCAGCGCCGTTTGCACCGATGCTGGCACGCTACCGCGGCATTTTCTTTGCAATGCTGACCCTCGCGTTGTCGATGGTGACCTATGGCTTGCTGATGAAGATCGAGCTTTTGGGCGGCTCGGATGGCTTCAATATTGGCCGGCCAACGTTGTTCGGTCAGAAATTGCCGGACGCCCGGGTTGGCTATGTCATGTATGTGATGACGATCGTTATTGCCGGTGTGATGGCACTGCTTTCGCGGGTCTACTTTGACTCCACCCGCGGCCTGCTGACCCTGGCGGTGCGTGAAAACGAGTTGCGCGTGGAATACCTTGGTGGTTCGGTCCGCCAGGCCATGACAATCAACTTCATCCTGGCTGCCTTTGCCGGTGGCATGGGTGGCGCGCTGGTGGTGATGTCGCTCGGTCACATCGACCCCAACTTCAGTTACTGGACCACGTCTGGCGAGTTTGTATTCGTCGCGATCCTGGCTGGCTGGCAGAGTGTGCTGGCCGTGTTCGTTGCTTCTACGGTGCTGGAAGTTGTTCGCTCGTTCTCCAGTTCCTATTTTCCCAATACCTGGCAGTTGGTACTCGGTTTGTTTTTGCTGTTCGTCATACGGTTCCTGCCACGCGGTATCGGCTCGTTGTGGATCAAGGAGAGCCGGCGATGAGCAACAACCCGATGCTACAGGCCAAAGGTGTCGGCAAGCGCTTCGGCGCAGTGGTCGCCGCAGCTGACATCAACGTCGACATCATGGCCGGTGAGCACGTCAGCCTGATCGGCAGCAATGGCGCCGGCAAGACGACTTTTGTCAATATGATTACCGGCTATATGAAACCTGATGCGGGGCAGATTACGCTGGCCGGGCGTGACATCACCGCGCTGCAGCCGCGCACCATTACCCGGCTCGGCGTGGCCCGTTCGTTCCAGATTCCGCAACTGTTCGGCGACCTGTCGGTGTTGGAGAACATGCTGGTCGCCAGCGCCTGCCACGACGATGCCTTGAGCTTTTGGCAGGCGGCACGCCGACCAGCGGCCATGGACCGCGCCGATGCCCTGCTGCAGCGCTTTCGGCTCGACGAGCATCGGGCCCGCCGCGTCGCCGAGTTACCCGGCGGCGTGCGCAAGCTGCTGGACATCGCGATGGCCATGACCGGAAAGCCGAATGTACTGTTACTGGACGAGCCGACCAGCGGTGTTTCTGCGGATGAAAAGTTTCCCATGATGGACATCATCATGGGTGCGCTCGGGGCTGAGACGGTGGCGGGAAAGATGACCGTTTTGTTTGTCGAGCACGACATGGATATCGTTGCGCGCTACGCCAGCCGCGTGGTGGCTTTTTACAGCGGTCGCATCATCGCCGATGGCGTGCCGAAGGTGGCGCTTGCTACCGATGATGTGCGGCGCTACGTCACCGGTGAATTGGTTCAGTGAACCAGCCGGGATGAAAATATGCTGAAGGTTGAATCGATTCATGTTGCGATCCAGTCGGTCATCGCATTGCGCGGGCTGTCGCTGGAAGTGGCGCAAGGGTGCATGGTTGGGCTGGTCGGGCGCAACGGTGCCGGCAAGACCACGCTGATGCGTTCCATCATGGGTCATCTGGCGCCGAGCCAGGGCCGCATCGTTTTCGATGATCAGGATTTGGCCAGCCTGCCAAGCCACGCCCGCGCGGCGCTGGGCATCGGCTACATGCCAGAGGACCGGGGTTTGGTGCCGGAGTTGACGGTGGAAGAAAACATTCTGGTGCCGGTGTGGGTCAGCAAGACACTTAACGCGGCTGAGCGTCTGGCATTCATCTACCAGGTGCTACCAGAACTCTCTGATATGCGCGAACGTCGTGCCCTGCTGCTGTCAGGCGGTCAGCAAAAGCTGGTGGCGCTGGCGCGGGCGCTGGCGGTCGGAACACGCTTGTTGCTGCTGGACGAGCCGTTCGAGGGCGTGGCGCCGGCCCTCTCCAAGCGCCTCGCCGAAGTGATTGCCGGTTTGAAAGGCGGTCAGATATCGGTGCTGATCGCGCAGTCCGACCTCAACCACTCGCGTCGCATCGTCGACAGTGAGTTTGTGGTGGAGCGCGGCGCCAACGTGGCTCCCATGAGCGCCTGAGCCATGCAAGAGCACTGGTCCGATTACCCGGTGCCGCACATGCGGTATGAGGCGCTGTATGGCGACCGCATCGTGCGCTGCTTCGACCATCGGCCGCACAACTTCTTCGGCATGTTTGCCACCAGCGTGGCCGCGCGTGCCAGCCATGACGCTGTCGTGTGCGAGAGCCGCCGATGGAGCTATGCACAGACCGACATCGAAGTGGCTCGCATTGCCGCGGGGCTGGCCGCGCGTGGCGTCGCTTACGGCGAGCGGGTGTTGCTGTTCATCGGCAACCGGGCGGAGTTTGTGTTTGTGCTGCTGGCTTTGCAGCGTCTGGGCGCCATCGCAGTGCCGGTTGGGGTGCGTGAGCAACGCCCGGGGCTGGCCTTTATTGCCAACCAGTGCGGCGCGCGGGCCATTGTGTTGGATGCCGAACTGGCTGACCGTATCCCTGACCTTGACGACACACCCGAGCTGGCGTTGCGGGTGGTGATTGGCGGTGTCGGCCGCGACAGCCTGGCTGCTCTGGCCAGTGAACCCGGGCCAGCGCCATCACCGGCCAGCGTGCGCGAGACCGATGTCGCGGTCATCCTGTACACCTCTGGCACCACTGGCAATCCCAAGGGGGCGATGCTGACGCACTTGAACATTGCCCATTCGGTGTTGCACTACCAGGCCTGCATGCGGCTGCAGCCAGACGACCGCTCAGTGCTCGCGGTACCGGCCAGTCACGTCACCGGTTTGATTGCCATCATCGCGGCGATGCTGAAGGTGGGGGGTGCGATCATCATCGTCCCCGCGTTCAAGGCCGGGGAGTTTTTGCGCCTGGTCGAGGCCGAGCGAGTCAGCCACACGCTGATGGTGCCGGCGATGTACAAGCTGTGTTTGATGAGCGATGATTTCAACCAGCGCGACCTGGACTGCTGGCGTATCGGTGGCTATGGCGGCGCGCCGATGCCCGTGGCCACCATCGATGCACTTGCCGCACGCCTGCCCGGACTCACACTGCTCAATGCCTACGGTGCCACCGAGACCACCTCACCGGTCACCATGATGCCAACCGGCTTCACGCGCCAGTATGCCGACAGTGTCGGCGTTGCGCTACCAGCGGCCGACATCCGCGTTATGGACGATGCGGGTCGCCAGGTGGCAACCGGTGAGAGCGGTGAACTCTGGATTGGTGGCCCGATGGTGGTGCCGGGTTATTGGGGCAACCCGGAGGCTACTGCAGCCTCTTTCACGGCCGGCTACTGGCACTCGGGTGACATTGGCTCGGTGGATGCACAGGGTTTCGTGCGTATCCTCGACCGCAAGAAAGACATGATCAACCGCGGCGGTTTCAAGATCTATTCGGTGGAGGTCGAAATGGTCCTGATGACGATACCCGGCATAGTGGAAGCTGCTGTCGTTGGTCGAGCCTGCCCGGTGCTGGGCGAGCGGGTGCACGCCTACCTGCATGCGCCTGATGCGATGCATGACGACGAAGCAGTGCAGCTGCATTGTCGGTCGCAGCTGGCTGACTACAAGGTGCCCGAAACGATCACCTGGTGCGAAGCGCCGCTGCCGCGCAACGCCAACGGCAAGGTCATGAAGCGACTGTTGCGCTAAGGGCTGATGAGTCCGGTCAATTCCGATTTCAGGATACAAAAATGCCAGCTAATCACAACTTCACAGGGCTTCAACTTCGCTCAACCGTCAAATCCAGCGGTGAACTGGAGCTTTCCCTGGTCAGCGTGGTAAGCGCCAGACCGGAGCCTGACGAAGTCACAGTGCGCATCGAAGCGGCACCGATCAATCCGTCTGACATCGGGCTGCTGTTTGGCGCAGCAGACATGAGCAGCGCGAAGGTTTCCGGTACACCCACCCAGCCGGTTGTCACAGCCCCGATTCCTGAGCGTTTGATGAAAAGCATGGCGGGACGCCTGGACCAGTCCCTGCCGGTCGGCAATGAGGGCGCCGGCGTGGTCGTTGCTGCCGGGACCTCCGCCGCTGCCCAAGCCCTTGTCGGACGGACAGTGGCCTTGCTGGGTGGTGCCATGTACGCGCAGTACCGCTGCATCAAGGTCGACCAATGCCTGCTGCTGCCGCAAGGCACCACGCCGGTCGAGGGCGCCTCCTGCTTTGTCAACCCCTTGACCGCACTGGGCATGGTCGAGACCATGCGGCGCGAAGCACACACGGCGCTGGTGCACACTGCGGCGGCCTCCAACCTGGGCCAGATGCTCAACAAAATCTGCGCCAAGGACCACATCGGGCTTGTCAATATCGTGCGCAAGCCCGAGCAGGCGGCCATGCTCAAGTCGATCGGTGCAACGCATGTTTGTAACGCTGCCGCACCCACTTTTATGGATGATCTCACTGCGGCGCTCGTCGCCACCGGCGCCACCCTGGCCTTTGATGCCACAGGTGGTGGTAAGCTGGCCGGGCAAATCCTGAGCTGCATGGAAGCGGCACTGAATACGACCGCCAAAGAGTACAGCCGCTATGGCTCGACAACGCACAAGCAGGTCTACCTGTATGGCGGTCTGGACACCAACCCGACCGAATTCAATCGGAACTTTGGCATGGCCTGGGGCATCGGCGGCTGGTTGCTGTTTCCCTTCCTGCAACGAATCGGCGCTGAGGCCGCACAAGTGTTGAAGCAGCGCGTGGCGACTGAGCTCAAAACCACCTTCGTCAGCAGCTACTCCAAAGTGATCTCCCTGGCACAAGCGCTGCAATTGGATGCCATGGCCGACTATGGCAAGCGCGCGACTGGTGTGAAGTACCTCATTAATCCCAACAAATAGGCAGCGCCTGGTGCCACTTGGCTGAAGATCGCTAGAATCCGCGCCCTGGCTATGCCGTCGTGTTAACGCAATAAAAGATTGTTTCTGGGAGCCCTGAATCATGTACGTCGATCTGTTCACTGGACTGTGATGCGGTTCCATCTGCACCTTCTGAAAATTAACAGCTCACCGCTTGCCGCAGTTATCACAGTGGGTGCCGTTGTTCTGGGCGCTGAGCTCGCCATCATGCTGGTGTTTGCCAGAGTTCTGACGCCGTTTTTCGGTTCGGCAGTGCCACAGATTTTCTGGGACTTGCTCGATCCCTTTGTGCTGACCGCCATCGTCGCCCCGGTCCTTCATTATTCGGTGCTGCGCCCCATGAGGGAGCAACAGGCAGAATTGCAACGAAACGCGGAAGAGATTCGCCAATTGGCTTTCTATGACTCACTCACTAACTTGGCAAACCGTCATTTGCTCCATGACCGCATCCAACAAACCGTGGCAGCTAGCAAGCGTACCGGGACTTACGCTGCCTTGCTGTTCCTTGACCTAGACAATTTCAAGCCCTTGAATGACACGCACGGGCATGAGGCTGGTGACTTGCTGTTGCTCGAAGTAGCCAGTCGACTGAAAGGATGCGTGCGCGAAATTGACACGGTGTCACGCTTTGGTGGCGATGAGTTCGTGGTGCTGTTGAGTGATCTGGATTTGGATAGAGACCGGTCGACGGCAGAAGCTGGTATCGTTGCGGAAAAAATCCGTGTCACATTGGCGGCGCCCTATATTCTGAACATCGCACGCGGGGCAAACTTTGAAACAGTGGTTGAACACCGTTGCACCGCCAGCATTGGCGTCGTCATTTTTGCCAATCATGAGTCGAGCCAGGTCGACCTCCTCAAGTGGTCTGACGCGGCAATGTACAAAGCCAAGGAAGATGGTCGCAATCTGGTTCGGTTTTATGATTCGACTGCATGAGTCAGCGAAGTCTAGTCCCTGGAGAAAACATGACCCTAACATGCCAAAAATGCGCCTCCCACAATCGTGCCGGCGCAAAATTCTGCAATGACTGCGGACATAATTTATCCAGCGGACAAAACGCAAACCCTTTGCCCGGCGAGTTGCCGTCGACGGTTCCATCCTGGCTAAATCAAAACGCGCGGCCCACTCCAAATCGCTATTTTATTTGGCACAGCATAGCCGCGATCTGCCTGGTAGCAGCAGGCGGGGTTTACTGGTTTGATGCCACGCCCAGCCAGCCTGACGCAAGCCTGGCTACGACTGCGCCCGACCCTGAACCTGCTCCTTTTCCTACGCCAGAGCCTGCTCCGGCAATGGCACCCATTGCGGCAGCGACTCTCGAGCCCGTTCCTGATCCCGTTGTCAACAAACCACCAGCAAAGGAAGAACAAAAACCGTCGGTGCATAAGCCACCACGTCAATCTGCAGCCTCGAGGCCAACGCCAGTGTTAGTGCCAACTCAAGCGCCAGTGCTAGTGTCACCCCAAGCGCCAGTGACACCATCGGTTAGCGAAGCCCGGATTGCTCCGCCACCGGTTCAGCCCGCACCGCCACCGGTTGCTGCAACCGGGCCATCCGGTCCGCAAGAGGTTTGTGGCAACCGGGTTTTTCTGGCGCTTGCCATGTGCTTGCAGGAGCAATGTCAGACGCCACAATTCATCAGACACCCCCAGTGCGTGCAAATGTTCCAACAACAAAAAGAGAGCCGGCAGCGCAACGCGGAATCGTTTTAGGTGACGGTTAAGGTGCCGTTCATCTCTTCCCGGCCGCCGCCACACTTCAGAACCTTCAAAAATGAACGCAAAAAAGCGCCCTCGCCATTGACCGAGGGCGCGCTAGCGGGGCGCTTGTGCTGCCAGCGCTTGTCAAGCGGCTCGCACTGGCGCCAGCAACGCCTTGATGCCAACCCAAACCAGCATCGCGGTGCCGACGAAAGGAAGCATCACGGCATAAGCCAACCCAATGAACGGTGTCGCCATCACTTTGGCAACATTGCCAAGCAGTTTGAGTGCCTTCCTGGTTGCCGGTTGCGCCAGCATTGCCTTTGCACCAATCCAACCCAACATCGCCAGACCGACCAGCGGCAGCAGCAAGGCGTAAACCAGGCCGATAAACGGAGCGGCCACAAAGAGGGCGATGTTTTTGAAGTTGCTTTGTCCTTGCGTGAGATCAATGTCGACTTCATGCAGCGGGGCTGCTGGCAACGTCGCGGCGCTTGCCGGTAGCGGCTCGAACATCGCATGCAGGGCGCTTTCTTCAATCATCTCGGGCGACAGCGGCTTGCGCATGAAATCCGACACGCCGGCCGCTTTGGCGCGGGTTTCATTGGCCGTGGTGCCGTAGCCGGTGATGATCACGACTGGCGTCCAAGGATGGCTGGCTTTGACACGCTCGGCCAATTCAACGCCGTCCATACCGGGCATCTTGATGTCTGTGAAGACGACATCAAACTCTTGCTCACGAATTTGCTTCAGCGCTTCATGGGCATTTTGTGCAGTGGTGACGACATAGCCTTTTTTTTCTGTCAGGACACGGTTGAAACTGGTGCCAACAACGGCGTCATCGTCGACCACCAAAACTTTGCGAAGTGCACTCATGATATTTCTCCTTCAGGTTCAATTTAACTGCGGACCGACCATGTCAACGCATAGCTCGTGCCAGTTATTGAACTGTTGTAAATATCTTTGAATATCAACAGCTTGCAAGTGAGTGAGGGCTCAATTGTCAGCTTGCGCGCAGCTTCATCTGAAGCTCAAGTACACGGCATTTGTACATCGCATTGATACGTTTTTCCTGCGCTTTGAAATATCACTCTCGAATTCAAGGAACTGGGTAGTTTGGTCGTGAATAATTTTC
>JANXLW010000467.1 GCA_025354965.1 Betaproteobacteria bacterium | reverse complement strand
ACATTGTCGATGGCATCGCCCACCAGTGTCTGATAGTCCACCATCAGGTGCGGCGGCACGCCGAATTCGGCCTCAACCTGCCACGTCACGGCGTTTGCCGTTCATGGTGTCGATGATGGTGATATGGCTGTTGACAAGCTGCGCCAGGTCTTTGTCGCCGCTGCTCACAATCACCTCGATGCCCTGTCTTGCCGCAATGACGGCCAGCGTGCCAATCACGTCGTCGGCCTCAACGCCGGGCACGTCCAGCACCTTCCAGCCCATCAGGCGCACTACTTCGTGAATCGGCTCAATCTGGCTGCGCAAATCGTCCGGCATCGGCGAGCGATGCGCCTTGTACTCAGGGTACAGCGCGTCGCGAAAGGTGGGACCCCTGGCATCAAAGACGCAGGCCGCAAAATCGGCCGGCACCTCCTTGCGCAAACTTTGCAACATGTTGATCATGCCGCGAATGGCGCCCGTCGGTGCACTGCTAGCGTCGCCCGGCACCGCCCGCAAATCAGGCATGGCGTGAAAAGCACGGTACAAATAGCTGGAGCCATCCACCAGGAGCAGCGTCTTTGACTTTGTCATGGATTCATTCATGCGTGCATTTTGCCTGTGCAGGGCGTGGCCCGCGTGGTTCTACAATCAAGCCATGCGCCGTGCCCTGTTTCTTCACCTCAACCTGATTTGTATTTCGAGCTATTGATTCATGGCGGTTTACACAGAAGTTTCGGCCGATGAGGTCCGCGTCCTGCTGCGACAACTCCAGCTGGGTGAACTCAAGGAACTGCGAGGTTGCGCTGGTGGCATCGAAAATACCAACTATTTCGTGACTACCGATGCCGGGGGAGAAGTCTGCGAGTATGTGCTCACCTTGTTCGAACGGCTGACTTTTGCCCAGCTACCTTTTTACCTGCGTTTGATGAAGCACCTTGCCCGGCACGGCGTGCCGGTGCCCGACCCCAGCGCCAATGCACAAGGCGATCTGCTGTTTGAACTCAAAGGCAAACCGGCTGTTGTAGTGAACAGACTGCGCGGCAAGAGCGAACTTAACCCCGGTGCGACACACTGCGCCGCTGTAGGCGCCGCACTGGCCAAAATGCACCTGGCAGCCCGCGATTTTTCAATGACCCAACCCAATCTGCGGGGCCTACCCTGGTGCGTTGAGACCGTGCCGGTGGTACTGCCCTATTTGACCAGCCGGCAAGCCACATTGATCCACAGTGAGTTGGCCTACCAGAACCATATTGCGCAGTCATCGTGCTACGCCGCCCTGCCGAGAGGCCCGATTCACGCTGACCTGTTTCGTGACAATGCGTTGTTTGAAAACCTGAATGGTGAGCCTCATCTGAGCGGCATCTTTGATTTCTATTTTGCCGGTGTCGACAGCTGGGTTTTTGATATTGCGGTGTGCATGAACGACTGGTGCGTCGACCTGGAGTCCGGCGCACACAACGCGCAGCGCGCCCGCGGCCTGCTGGCAGCCTATAACGCGGTGCGGCCTCTGCAAGGCGCAGAGCGCGAACTGCTGGCGGCCATGCTGCGCGGTGCGGCCTTGCGCTTCTGGATTTCGCGGCTCGCAGATTACCATTTGCCGCGTGAGGCCAGCCTGCTCAAAGCCCACGATCCAGACCATTTTGAGCGGGTGCTGCGCGAGCGGACTGCTCAACCCGACGTTTTAAGCACAACTGCGACCTGCCCATGAAGCTGAATATTGTTCCTTCCCGCACGGGTATCGCGTGGCTCAAACTGGGCATGCGGACGTTTTTCAAACAGCCACTGGCACTGGCAGGATTGTTTTTCATGTTCATGGCCGTCATGACCGTTGCCAGCCAGGTGCCCTATGTCGGATTCGTGCTGGCCATGGCGCTGCTGCCCGCCGCCACATTGGGGCTGATGGCGGCTACGCGTGAAGCGGCCGATGGGCGCTTTCCAATGCCCATGGTGCTACTGGCGGCCTTTCGCGCCGGCAAGCAACAAGCCCGCGCCATGCTGCTCCTGGGTGGCTTGTATGCCTTTGGATTTCTTGCCGCCATGGGTGGCGCGTATCTGGTGGACGGCGGTGACTTCGCCCGCGTCTATCTGGGTGGCACAACGCCTACCCGCGAGATGATGATGGCGAGCGATTTTCAGGGCGCCATGTGGGTTTTCATCGGTCTGCATCTGCCACTTTCGCTGATGTTCTGGCATGCGCCGGCGCTGGTGCACTGGCATGGTGTGCCGCCGCTGAAAAGCCTCTTTTTCAGCATGGTGGCGTGTCTGCGCAACTTTGGCGCATTTATCATTTTCGGATTGATGTGGCTGGCGCTGCTGATAATGGTGGTCATCGCCATCACGACGCTGGGCACCTTGCTGGGCAACCCCGAGCTGGCCGGCGATATTTTGTTTCCAGCATTGATGCTGATGGCTTCGATGTTTTTCACATCGCTGTACTTCACCTTTCGTGACTGCTTTGACTTGCCGGCACCGGTTGTGGAGGTCAAGGCAGTGGCGTGAGTTTCGCCACACTGAGTGCCAGCCACTTGACTCCATGGCGTGGAAAATTGATTTGCGCCCGAGCATCTTCACCCACGCCCTCAAGAGTCAGCACCGTACCTTCGCCAAATTTGGTGTGAAACACTTTCATGTCGGCACGCAAACCATGCAAGGGTGCAGCCTTTTGAGCCGGCACCGGCGCAATGTTCATTTTTGAATAGTCAGTACCGAAACTCTTTTTTCTGGGCGTGATCCACTTCAAGGCGTCTTCGGGTAACTCCTCGAGAAAACGACTCTTCAGGTTGTAGCGCGTCTGCCCGTGCAGCATGCGGGTTTGCGAATGACTCAAATAAAGTCGCTTGCGCGCACGGGTGATGGCCACGTACATGAGGCGCCGCTCTTCTTCCAGACCATCACGGTCGCTGATTGAATTTTCGTGCGGAAAAAGACCTTCTTCCAGCCCGGTGATGAAGACACAGTCGAACTCCAGCCCTTTGCTTGAATGCACTGTCATAAGCTGGATGGCATCCTGCCCGGCCTGCGCCTGGTTGTCGCCAGCCTCCAGCGCGGCATGCGACAAAAAGGCGGCCAGCGGCGACTGTGTTTCGCCGGTGTCGCTATCGGGCTGCAGGACTTCCGGCACCGGTTGGTAGAAGTTCACGCCTTGCGAGGCCGCAGACTGCGTCAAGGCCTGACCCTGTTCATCGACCGGCAAGGCCACCGCATCGCGGCCAAAACCTTCCAGCGAAACAAAACTCTCCGCCGCATTGACCAGTTCCTCCAGATTTTCTACCCGGTCGGCGCCTTCCCGATCGGCCTTGTAATGCGCGATCAAACCGCTGTGATCGAGCATGCGCTCAATGATTTCGCGCAAGCTCAGGCCCTGCGTTTGTTCGCGTAAGACATCAACTCCCGCCAGAAATGCACCAATATTGGTGCCTGCTTTGCCACCCAGGCCGCTGACAGCGTCACTCAAAGAACTACCGGTGGCACGCGCTGCATCCTGCAACTGCTCCAGGCTGCGCAAGCCGATGCCGCGCGGTGGGAAATTCACGGCCCGCAAAAAGCTGGTGTCGTCGCGCGGGTTCTCCAGCAGACGCAAATAAGCCAGCGCATTCTTGATTTCGGCACGTTCAAAAAAGCGCAACCCGCCATACACTTTGTAAGGCATCGCCACGTTAAACAAGGCGGTCTCGATGACCCGGCTTTGCGCATTGCTGCGGTACAAAACAGCGATTTCCCGTCGCGCGAAACCGGCCCCCACACTTGCCACTTCGTGTGCTGCGCTGCCCCCCGCAGGGGCGCTGCCTTGCTTGGCGCGGCCCGGCGCGGCGGCGAACCCCACGAGCTCTCGAATTTCATCCACCAGCCACTGCGCCTCGGCAAAGTCGCTACTGGCTTCAAACACGCGCACCGGCTCGCCTGGTCCCTGTGCCGTACGCAGGTTTTTACCCAAGCGCTTGTTGTTGTGGCTGATGAGCTCGTTGGCCGAGTCCAGGATGTTGCTGCCGCTGCGGTAGTTTTCTTCCAGCTTGATCTGGTGGCGCACCTTGAACTCGCGCACAAAGTCGGCCATGTTGCCGACCCGTGCGCCGCGAAAGGCGTAAATGCTCTGATCATCATCGCCCACCGCCAGCACACAGCCGGTGGGGTTGAAGCTGGACTCATCATCAACCGTGCTGGCAGAGCCGGTGCCGGCCAGCATTTTGATCCACGCGTACTGAAGTTTGTTGGTGTCCTGAAATTCATCAATCAGGATATGGCGAAAGCGTCGCTGGTAGTGTTCGCGAATCGGATCATTGTCTCGCAACACTTCAAAGCTGCGCAGCATGAGCTCGGCAAAGTCGACCACCCCCTCGCGTTGGCACTGGTCTTCATAGAGCTGGTAAATCTCGATTTTCTTGCGTGTTTCGAGGTTGTGGTCTGCCACCATGTTGGGCCGCAAACCGTCTTCCTTGCAACCTGCAATGAACCACTGCATCTGCTTGGGGGGGTAGCGCTCATCATCGAGTTTGAACTGTTTGTACAGACGCTTGATGGCAGAGAGCTGGTCCTGCGTGTCCAGAATCTGAAAGCTCTGCGGCAGGTTGGCCAACTTGAAGTGTGCACGCAAAAAACGATTGCACAGACCATGAAAAGTACCAATCCACATGCCGCGCACGTTGAGCGGCAACATGCTGCTCAGGCGCGTCATCATCTCCTTGGCAGCCTTGTTGGTAAAAGTGACCGCCAGAATACCGCCAGGCGTTACCTGGCCGTTTTGCAGCAGCCAGGCGATGCAGGTGGTCAGCACGCGGGTTTTACCGGAACCGGCCCCGGCCAGAATGAGCGCGTGCTCGGCCGGCAAGGTAACGGCGGCAGATTGCTCCGGGTTGAGGTTTTGCAGGAGCGCCGAATCGTGCACGCCTGCCGGTGTAATTTCAAAGGACATCAGGCCATTGTAGAAAGCCTGAACATCCTGGACGCGGGTTCATGGACTGCCCTTGATTTGGTCACAATCTCAGGAACAGGGTTTTGGGTGGACCGAAATCGTGAAATGGATGTGCGAAGGGCCGGCGCGCCTGGCTGGCCTTTGGAACTACAAGGGTTCGATCGAAGTCGGAAAG
>JANXLW010000451.1 GCA_025354965.1 Betaproteobacteria bacterium | reverse complement strand
CCGCGGTTGCTCCACCAGGTGTAGGCGTCCTCGGTTGTGGCGGGATGCAGTTGCCGGTAGACATCCACTAGGCCCGCTTCACCCAGCAACCTGGTCACCCAGGCCCGCTCTTCCGGCAAGAAGCCGGAGTTCTTTCGATTGCCGCGCCAGTTCTTCAAGTCGATTTCCTGGTGTGCGATGTTGACATCGCCGCACAGGATGAACTCGCGCTCCGACTTAAGCTTGTTCAGATGCCCATAGAACTCCGCAAGAAAGCGAAACTTCGCCTGTTGGCGCTCCTCACCCGAGGTACCGCTGGGGAAATAACAGCTAATGATGGAGAGCTTGGCCTTTGCTGTGTCAAAGCGCAACTCCACGTAACGCCCTTCGGTGTCAAATTCGGGCGAGCCGTAGCCCACCAAAACATCACTGGGTTGATGACGGGAGTAGACCGCGACGCCCGAATAGCCTTTTTTTTCCGCAAAGTGAAAGTGGCCCCGCAGACCCGCCAATTCCTCGAACCGGCCTTGCACGTCCGGCGCTTGCGCTTTGACCTCCTGCATGCAAATACAATCCGGCTGGACACCGGCCAGCCAGGCTTCAAGACCTTTGCTGGCGGCAGATCGAATACCGTTGAGGTTGAGGGTGGTTAATTTGAACAAGGAATTCTCCGTGTCAGAAAATGTTGCAACAAAACCCAGGCAAGCTGCGCAGCAGGATACCTTGGCCCAGGATTTTGTGCAGTTTGCACTGGATTGCGGCGTGCTGCGTTTTGGCGAGTTTAAAACCAAGGCGGGTCGCATGAGCCCGTATTTTTTCAACGCCGGATTGTTTGACGATGGTGCCAAGCTGGGACGACTGGCGCATTTTTATGCGCAGCGGCTGCTGGCCAGCGGAATTGAATTCGACATGATTTTTGGTCCCGCTTACAAAGGCATTCCATTGGGCGCTTCACTGGCCGTAGAGCTTGCGCGCCTCGGGCGCAATGTGCCATTTGCCTACAACCGCAAGGAAGCAAAAGACCATGGCGAAGGCGGCACGCTGGTCGGCGCGCCGCTGAAAGGGCGGGTTTTGATTGTGGACGATGTGATGTCGGCCGGGACGGCGGCGCGTGAATCGATTGCGATTATCCAACGCGCTGGCGCCACGGCGCACGCGGTCGTCATTGCATTGGATCGGCAGGAAATGGCAACCGAGAACGGCATGGATGTCGCTTACAGTGCTGTGCAGTATGTGCGCAAACAGCTTGGGCTGCAGGTCGCTGCGATTGCGAAGCTGGCGGATTTGATGCAGTATCTCGACCAGCACAGCGCTGACGCATTGGCCGCCGACCATCAGCGTGTCCTGGCTTACCGGCAGCGTTATGGCGTAGACGAAGGTTAATCATGTTCAGATCCATCAGCAAGATGTCGCGGTATATTTGTCTTGGTTTGTCGCTGACAAGCCTGTCACTCGTGACCCTTGCACAAACGCAACAGCCGACAACGCAAGGCATCTACACCTGTGTCGACGCCCGAGGTCGCAAGCTGACCTCTGACCGACCCATCCCGGACTGCACTGACCGCGAACAAAAAGTACTCAATCCCAGCGGCACCGTCAAGACCAGAATTGGCCCTACGCTGACAGCCCAGGAACGCGCTCAAATTGAAGCCAAGGAAAAGGCAGAACTGGAAGAGCAGGCCCGTCTCAATGAAGAAAAGCGACGTGACCGCGCGTTGTTGACGCGCTACCCCAGCAAGGCAGTACACGACAAGGAACGGGCCGAGGCACTGGCTCAGATCGGTGTCGTGCGGCAGGCGTCGGTCAACCGGATGGAGGAATTGCAGCGGCAACGCAAAGCCCTCGCCGACGAGATGGAGTTCTACAAAAAAGACCCCAACAAAGCGCCACCGTCGTTGCGCCGCCAGGTCGACGAGGTGGCCCACAGTCTGTCAGTTCAGGCACGGTTCATTGCCGACCAGGACGCCGAAATCCATCGCGTCAGCGCACGCTTTGACGAAGAGCTGGAGCGGCTGAACCAACTTTGGAGCCTGCAGTCAGGCTATCCTGCGCCAGCCAGCAAAAAGCACTGAGTTGCCCTCGGTCTGGTGGACTCAAGCCAGCTTCTTGCGCAACAAGTCATTGACTTGCTGCGGGTTGGCCTTGCCCTTGCTGGCTTTCATGATTTGTCCTACCAAAGCATTCAGCGCCTTGCCATTGCCGGTCTTGTACTGGTCGACGTTTTTTGGGTTGCTGGCCAACACTTCATCAACGATTTTCTCCAGCTCACTCAAGTCATTCAATTGGGCCAGACCGTCCTGCGCGATGACTTTGTCGATGAATTCAAGAGCAGATGCAAAGCCATCTTGTTCGCTGATCGGCTGAACTCCTGAATCCGGCGTCCAAAGTCGCTCAAAAACCAACTTCGCCGCGTTGTTGGAAATCGTGCTGTCCTGAATTCGTGAGATCAGCGCGGCAAGTTGCAGGGCTGTGACTGGTGACTGCCCAATCCCAAGTTCACTGATGTTAAGGCGCCGCGACACTTCGCCCATGATCCAGTTGCTAGCCAGTTTGGGCTGGCCGCAGGCTTTTGCGGCGGCTTCAAAATAAGCCGCCATGGCACGACTTTGAGTCAGGGCTGTGGCGTCGTACTCTGACAGTTCGTAGTGGGCTACAAAACGCCGCGCCATCACACGCGGCAGTTCCGTCATCCGGGCACGCACGCGCTCGATCCACTCCGATTCAATTACCAGCGGCGGCAAATCCGGATCCGGGAAATACCGGTAGTCGGCCGCGTCTTCCTTGCTGCGCATGGCACGCGTTTCACCGCTATCGGGGTTAAACAGCACGGTGGCTTGATGAATGGCGTGACCGTCTTCAAGTTGTTCAATCTGCCAGCGCACCTCGTAGTCGATGGCCTGCTGCATGAAC
>JANXLW010000445.1 GCA_025354965.1 Betaproteobacteria bacterium | reverse complement strand
CCAAGGAAACCGGCAAAATCCTGATCGTCAATTACAAGGACTTAAAAAACCTGAAGGTCACGACCATCGATGCAGCGCAGTTCCTGCACGACGGCGGCATGGATTCGACCGGTCGCTACTTCCTGACGGCTGCCAACGCGTCGAACAAGATCGCGGTGGTCGATACCAAGGAAGACAAGCTGACGGCACTGATTGATGTGGGCAAAGTGCCACATCCCGGACGTGGCGCCAACTTCGTGCATCCGAAATTCGGTCCGGTCTGGGCTACCAGCCATTTGGGCGATGAGACCATCAGCTTGATTGGCACCGACCCGATCAAACACAAGGCACAGGCATGGCATGTCGTGGAGACAGTGAAGGGTCAGGGTGGAGGTTCGCTGTTCATCAAAACCCATCCGAAATCAAGCAATCTGTGGGTCGATACGCCGCTCAATCCGGACGCCAAATTGTCGCAATCGGTGGCCGTGTACGACATCAAGAATCTCGGCAAAGGCTATGAAGTGTTGCCGATCGGCGAATGGGCCGGCATCGCCGATGACGGCGCCAAGCGCATTGTTCAACCGGAATACAACATGGCGGGCGATGAAGTCTGGTTCTCGGTGTGGAGCGCGAAGGACAAGATCTCGGCACTGGTTATCGTCGATGACAAAACGCGCAAACTGAAGGCCGTGATCAAGGATGCACGACTTATCACACCGACCGGTAAGTTCAACGTGAACAACACGCAACACGACGTTTATTAACCAGCAGCATCATGTGAATGGGCCTTTCGAGGCCTCTCGTCATAAAGGAAAAATGAAATGAAAACATTGAACATTCTGCTGGTCGCGAGCGCAACCCTGTTGAGCTTTGGCGCACAGGCCGCCACTGGCGAAGAAATCATGACCAAGTCTGGCTGCATGGCCTGCCACACCAAGGACAAAAAGCTGGTAGGGCCGGCGCTCAAGGATATCGGAGCAAAGTACAAGGGACAGGATGTAATCGTCAAGCTGATGGCCAAAGTCCGTGCCGGTGGTCCAGGCGTGTGGGGTCCGATTCCTATGGCTCCCAATCCAGTCGAGAAGATCAGCGATGCGGATCTGAAAACGGCGGTCGAGTGGGTTCTAAAGCTGTAAGGCAACCCTTGCATCGGGTTTGCAAAAGCCTGCGCAGTAGCGCAGGCTTTTTTTTGACCCTCTGGATGGCTGGTGTGGCTGTTGCCGCCTCCGATCCAGAGTACGGGGCAGCTCTGTTTGCCCAGCATTGCGCCGCCTGCCACGGGGCGCAGCGCCTGGGTGGCATGGGTCCGGCGTTATTGCCGCAAAGTCTGGAGAGTTTGCGACCGGCGGAGGCGCTATCGGTCATCAGCAAGGGGCGGCCTGCGACCCAGATGGCAGGCTTTGGTGCGCTGCTCAGCGCTGACGAGATCGCCCAGCTGGTGCAGTGGATCTACCGCCCGGTGCAGCTATCCCCCGAATGGACGCAGGTTGACATCCGCGCTTCGAGAATTGAGACACCAGGCGCTGGCGCGTTGCCGACCCAACCGGGGTGGAATGCCGACCCGATGAATTTGTTTGTCGTCATCGAGGCCGGGGACCACCACGTCTCACTGGTCGATGGCGATCGCTTTGAAGTTATTCATCGGTTTGGGTCACGGTTTGCGCTGCATGGCGGCCCGAAGTTCACACCAGACGGGCGGTTTGTTTATTTCGGATCCCGCGACGGCTGGATCACAAAATACGATTTATGGAATCTGACGGTGGTAGCCGAAGTGCGCGCTGGCATCAACATGCGCAATGTGGCGGTATCGGGTGATGGACGCTGGGTCATGGCGGCCAACTACTTGCCGAACACTCTGGTGTTGTTCGATGCAGATTTGAGGCTGATGCACAGCTACGCCGTGACTACGCTGGACGGCAAGAATAGCTCACGGGTGTCAGCGGTTTACGACGCCACGCCACGCCACAGCTTTGTGGTGGCACTCAAGGACATTGCGGAGTTGTGGGAGATTTCTTACGACCCCAAGGCCGAGCCGATCTACGACGGACTGGTGCACGACTACAAAATGGGAGAAGGTATTGCCAGGCCAGGCTTTCTGGGAGTGCGCCGCACACCGCTGGAAGAGCCCCTGGACGACTTTTTCTTTGACCACAGCTACCGGCACGCGATCGGGACGTCCCGATCGCGGAATATCATTCAACCGCAGGCTCAGGTGGTGAATCTGGATGTACGCCGTCGCATCGCGACCTTTGCGCTGTCGGGCATGCCGCATCTGGGCTCCGGCATCTCCTGGACCTACCAAGGCAAGCCCGTGATGGCGACGCCCAACCTCAAGGAGGGCG
>JANXLW010000422.1 GCA_025354965.1 Betaproteobacteria bacterium | reverse complement strand
GGACCGTCGAGCGCGCTGCCTTTCTTCAATTCGATCGCGGCCAGGCCATCGGTCGTCAAGGTCACGATACCGCTAGCCGACCGCGCCGGACGCAACTGGCGACCGACCAGCGACAGGAAGGCCAGGCGTTGCCGCTCGGGGATCAGGTTGGCGCGGTACAGCACCGTGTCAGCGAGCCAGGCAAACAGCTCGATCAGGGTGACACCGGGGTCGCCGACGCGCGGTTGCGACCATTCCGGCGCGTGCGCCGGAATGCGCGCCAGCAGCTCGTCGATCAAGTCTTGGTAACGACGATCGTCAATGACAGGAAGGTTGATCGGCATGTCAGATCCTGGCGTGGGCTCGGGTCATGTCAGACCTGGGCAGAAGATTGGGGCACCGCATCGGGCACGCTGGCGGCGACGCTCAAGCGCTGCAGCACGCCAGTGGCGACGATCCGATAACGAATGTCGACACGCAAAAGGCGACCGCCGTCTTCAGCGGTCACATCAATCAGCTCGGCCGTGACACGCGGCTCCCAGGTCTTGAGCGCTTCGCCGATGCGGCGCACGATGTCGGCGCGGGTGGCGAGCTGGTTGGGGCGCTGCAGGTCGCGCTCCAGACCGACACCGAAGCGCGGGTGCTGCAACTGCTCCCCCGGCACGGTGGCCAGCAGGATGCGGATTGAATCGCGCACCGAAACGGTCAGACTCGGCCATTGCAGGCGACCATCCTGATCGGGCACCGGCAGCAGCGGCCAACTCAAGGGCTGCGCAAACCAGGCTGAACTTTGCGCCGGTAGCGCGCCGGCAGCGGCCAGCGAACCGATGACCGAGCGCGTACCCGGCGGCGCAGTGCTGCGATCGGACGAGCTGGATGAATCAGGGCTGCTCATGGTATGTCGCTGATTTCATTTTTTGCGTGGAATGGGCAGGCAGATCTTGACGAACGGCAGCCACCAGAACACGAGGTTCATGAGCTGCAGGAAAATGTTGAGCACGATCAGCGCACACAGCGTGATGATCGGGATGTTGAAGCCACAGATCCAGTCGATGCCGATGTCGCCGCTGTCGCTCGGTTTGCCGCCATCTTTGAGCTTGGCCAGATTCGAGGGCGTCATCAACTGGCCCAGTTTTCCTGGCATGCCAAAACCGATATTCGGTTTGAGCTTGCGCAGCACGCCGCGATCGAACGGGTCAGGCATATCGATCACGCGTGGCTTGGCGCTCCCGGTTTCCCACCACGGGGTGACCGTGAACAGCTCGCTGTAGGCGCTCCAGGCCAGCGTCTGCGGACAAGCTGCCGGCGACTTCAGGCGCACAAAGCAGCGCACTGCCTGCGGCGTGCCGGGCTCACTCAGGCGCTTGCCCGCGCCGCTGAACATGGCCGCTTCGCGCTGGCGCACCCGCGCCGCTGCAGCCACCGCAAAGGCCTGGTCCAGCGCGGTCGACACATCGGCCCAATAGTCTGGTTGCGTCACTTGTTGAGCTGGCGTGACATCGCCCAGCAACACGTCCAGCGCCGCGCGCACAAAGGGCAGCGCCGGCGTCAGCGTGGCGCCGGCCAGGAAACGCCGCAGACGCCTGAGCGCCAGCAACTCGGCCTCGGCGGCGGTCAGGTTGCCAGCGTCCAGCGCGGGTCGCCCATGAGCGACCCAACTGTTGAGCAGCGCCTGCACCGCCGGCGTGCGAAAGCGCGCATCCAGCACATCGGTTGCAAGCTGCGCAGCTTGCGCCGCCTGCCAGCCGGTGGTCGCCCGACACAAGGCCTGCGCCCAGAGATCCACCGCAGCGCCGGCGGCGCTACGCGCGTCAGCCGTCAGGCGCAGCGTGCGGTAGCCTGTAAACACCTGCTGCAAACCAGCCGCGTCCGGCGTGTTGCTGCCCAGATCGAACTCCAGATGCAATTGCATCAAGGTCTGCATCCAGCGGGCAGCGGCCAGACTGCTGGGGACATCGTCAGTGCCATCGGGTGCCTGGGCGATGTCTTGCAGCCAACTCGGGTCCAGGGTCGCGCCGGCACGCGGCAATGCCTTGGCAGAGCCGGCACGCAGGTAGTGCATCAAGTGCGCTTGCAAGGCCTGCACATCGGCGTCATCGGGTGCGCCGCGCGTCGACTCGTTGCTGTTCACTACCTCATCACTGGCAACCGGCAGATAACCCAGCAGCACAGTGCGACCCAATGCCGCGCACAGCGCCTCGGGCAAGGGGTGCAGCGGAATGACGCGCTCGCTTGGCGGCGTGTTGGCGACCGCAGACAGGCTGCGGCGGCGCACCAATTCCTGCAGCTTGGCGTCGATGTGCGCATTGCCGCTGAGCTCGACCGGGCGCCGTCGAACGGCATCCGGTTCATCCAGTTCGCTGACGCCGTGAGCACCCGAACGCCCGCTCAGCGCGACCCAGCCAACCGCCTGTTCGCCACGACGCTGCCAAGCCAGCCAGCCCGGCGCCGCACCAGACCCATCGACTTGCGGTCGCCGCAGTACCATGCCAGCGCTTTCAATGCGGCGTGGATCGACCCTTGGAAAGCCTGGCTGTGCGCAGCAGGCCTCGACCAGCACCAGCTGATGCACACGCTGCACCGGCGGATAGAACTTGAAGTGGCCGCTGGCGTCGCGCGGCAGCAGCGCCATCGCGTCAGCCAGTTGGGTCGCGCCACCCGGCGCGGCGAGCACCGCTTGCACTGCGGCAACGAAATCGTCTTCGGTGCGCGCAACCAGCGTCGGCTGCAGCGGGCCCAGTCCGCGCTCAGGACCGAGACCGCGCAACATCACGGCGTGCGGTTCATGCGGCGCAGTGGCGGCGCGCGGCAGCAGGTCTTGCCCTGGCGCGCCATGACGCTGTGTCAATGGCGCAATGCTGCGCGGCCGGGGCGCGAGGTAGACGGCAGTGTTCATACCTGCGTCACCATATATTGCCGGCACCCGGCGTGTAAGACGACGACACCACACTGGAGGCCATCAGCACATCGCATTTCACGACGCCCGAAAAGGAGGACATGGCCGCGTCCACTTTCACCGTTGGCGCCGATACCTGCACGCTGGACGCTGTTACTTCGAGCTTGCCCGAAGTCTGGATCTTGACGCCGGCGTCATCGATGGTCACCGTGGTCATGCCGCAGTCGAGCTGGCAGGTGCCGCTGCCGTCATCCTTGAGCGTCAGCTTGACGCCATTGCTGGTTTCGAGCTCGATGCTCGATTGCGAAGCCTCGGTCAGGGTGAGCCGGGTCTGGTTACGACCACGCAGTTCCCAGGTTTTGATTTCGCTCCCATCGCTGTGACGGGCCGGGCTGGCGCTGCCGTGCCACAGCGAGCCCAATACAACGGGCGCCCGGGCATCAGCGCCGATGAACGCCAGCACCACCTGATCACCCACATTCGGAATCAGCCAGGCGCCGTGCTGATCGCCGGCAAACGGCACGGCGACGCGGGCCCAGGCGCGCGCCAGCGGGTCGGACGCCAGACTCAGCAACTCGACCTCGACCCGACCCTGGTTGCTGGGGTCCTGCACATTGGTGACGCGCCCGAGCTGCAGCGCGCCGGCAGCCAGGGCAAGCGCTGCGGGGTCGGGGAGGAACCAGGGTGCTCGATCCATCTTGCCGCCTCTTTATGCGGGTTGCCCGAGGTAGGCACCGAAAGCCTCGAACTCGGTGCGAAAACCCAGCGCCAGATCAAAACGGTGTTCAACGCGCGACACCACGAAGCGCTGTGAAAAGCGTGGCCCAGCGCCACTCAGATCAACCAGCACACCGCAGTGCAGGCGCGGCTCGCCCAGTGCAGTTGAACGCAGTCGCAGAAAACGCCGGGCGCGGTCGTCCAGCGCCTGCTGGGCCAGCGCCCGTGCTTCAGAAGAAGTCCAGCCGACACGCTGCGACAGGGGTTCGGTGTAGCTCGCCAAGGCCTGGCGCAACAGATCGGGACCGTTGCGGCCGCTGCCTGGCAACGTGGACATGCTCGACGCCGTTTCATCAATCAACCGGCCCGCGTGCAAGTCAAAGCCGGTGACCCGAACCGCCGTGCGCTGATGCGCCAGATCTGCAAGCACGCGGGTGTTGATCAGGTTGCCCATCACATCGAGCGTCAGCGTGGGGGCGCTGCTGCCGCCTTGGGCGCCGTCTTCGACTTCCAGTGCAGTCGGCGTCAAGCGCAAGCGCTTGCCATGCGTGACGCACAGACGCCGCACGAAGGCCAGATCGGTTTCGCCCAGTTGCAGCCAGTCGAGGCTGGCGCCGAAGTCGTTGTCGATGTGGACGCTCAAACCGTGGTCGGACGCGATCTGGCGCAGCACGCCACTGGCGGTCATGCTCTCGAAGCGCGCGCTGCGGCGCTGCAGTCGCAACGTAGCCGTCTTGTCTTCGGCCAGCACGATCAGGCGCGGCGGCTCGGAGTCGGCAAATACGCCTTCGAACGCATGCACCGTGCCCTTGAAAATCGACTCGGTGCTGCTGCTGTCCACCGCGGCCAGCACCTCGATCTCGACCCCCAGGCTCAAGTCGGTTTCGTCTTCAAACGCGTAGCCCACGGCGGCAGCGTCGCTCTCGGCGCGCCAGTTCAGCAGCTCCAGCTCCAGCGTCGCAAGACCTTCGTCGGTCTCGCGCACCGACACCTGCAGCACGGCATTCGCGGCCCAGTTGGGTTCGCTGCCGGCCAGCTTGATGCGGGGTCGCGTGGAGACGAGCAGGCCGGTGTCAGACATGGTGTTGAATCAATTGCTTGTCAGTCAAGGACTTGCCAATCAACGGTCATCGACGCGCAGAGCGCGCTCTTGCGCTAACTCGGCCCATTGCTCGATGGCCCACTGCAGCTGCGCCGGGCGCGCATCGGGCGGGGTCTGGCTTGCGCCGGTACCGATGCCGCGCTGGCCCGACGCACTGGGCGCAGGCTCGACCACCACTTCGAATTCATCAATGACAACGGCCATACAAATGCTCCTGTTTCATGATTCGCTGGACGCGGAAAAGTCCAGCACGCCCAGCCGCGAGCGCAAGCCCGATGGTTCGCTGCCCTGCACGGTGCCACCAAAGCCGAACGTGCCGCCCAGCGGCGTCGACCCTGCGGTGCTGGTCTGGGCATTGAACTGAGCCAGTTGGTTGAGCGCGCTGCTCGATGTGGCCAGTGACGCCGATGCGCCAGATGACGAAACCGACACCGAGGCACCCACGCTCAAACCGATGCCGGCACCTCCACCTGCGCCACCACCCGCGCTCACACTCAAGCCGGCACGCAGGCTTGCCGCGCCCAAGGCAGCCCCTGCGGCGCGCCCGGCACTGGCGTCTTGCTGCCCGAGGTTGCTCACAGCGAGGCCTAGGTTCTGCCCCAACGCGGCTTTGCTCTTGCTGACTGCCTGGAACACTTCAGTGTTGTCGGTGCTGGCCAGTGACACATGTACAGCTGATCGCACCGGAACGCCGTCGGCCGAAAAGAAGTCCAGCGTTTCTCGAAAACTCTTGATCACACCGACGAAGCGGAAGGTGCCCCACACAAACTCGACCTTGGATGGCGATTGATCGGCGGGAGTCCCTTTTGAGGGAGGTTTCCCTTCGCGCGCGACCTCATCAGCCGACATCGTGAGGTTTCTCACCTCCACGGTCTTTGCGCGCACATCGGTGCCGTCATGCGTGCTGTCGAAAACCAGATCCATTTCCAGCGAGGCTTCGGCGCGCGCCGTGTTCTGAGCCGTGCTGGGTTTGGCGCCTGGCTGCTGGTTGTTGATCGTCAGGCCGTATTGCAGCGTGAGCGGGTTGAATTGCACGCTGACGGAGCCGCTCGGTGTGCCGTCCGGGTTGCCGCCGCCGCCCTGCGGAGCAGCGCCAGCCCCATTGGCGCTGGACAGCCGCTTGAAATAGGCGCGAGCAAATGAGGGTGCGTCAGGCATGATGCTCCTCTATGCCTTGTCCGGCTGCACGGTCAGGCCTTCGTGGGCCAGATGCAGCTCTTCGATGGCCAGTTCGGTGCCGGCACCGTGCAGGTCGCTGGCGCGAAACTTCACAGGTAGCGCACGGTCGAGCTTCCAGCACAGGCGCGTGCGGCCGTCCGTGCCCTGCACCTTGATCAACACCGTTAGGCGCTCGCCCCAGGCCGGTCCGTTGCTGCCTTGCACCGTGTTGAAGAACCAGGTCCACATATCGCGCGAACTGGTCATGCCGCGTTTCAGGACCACGGTCGCAAAGCTGACGTTGCCGGGGCGTTGATGGCCGCCGTAAATGAGTCCGCCCTCGCGAATGAGCTTGGGCTCATGCGTGGCTTCGAGACCGCTGACTTCGCTGAACGCGCCCTGGCACACCAGCGGTGACGCCGAGGCGGTGCCGCCCTGACTCGATTCACTCGAACCACCGGCCACTGCAACGCGCATGAATTCGAGGTGGAAGCGAAACGCCGGCCACGGCGCTTCTTCCTGTGCGCCGGCGCCGCTGTCGGGACCGCCCAGACTGAAGTTGATATTGACGCCAGCCGATAAACTGCTCATGCCGCCTCCAGCATCGCGGTGGCGCCGCCGTCACGCAGGGTCAGCGTGATAACGATGCGATCGATCGGCAGCGCCGGGCGCAACTGGATTTGTGCGATCAGGCGACCCGCATCCAGATCGGCTGGCAGCATGCTGCGGCGGTCGCAAATCACCTGCCAGCCGTCGCCCGCGCTGTCGTCTATGGCGCCGGCACGCTTGATTCGTTCACCCAATACATCGAGCGCTGCACGGACCCGAAACCAGGTCGCTTCGTTGGATGGCTCGTGCACGAAGTCGTCACCGACACGGCGCGCGTGCCGCATCACTTGCGCCAGCAGGCGCCGGACGGCACCAATGCGAAGTACCGGGTCCTGCGCCGTGGTGCGGTCGCTCACCCACTCGAAGCTGCCGCGTGTGCCGCTGCGGCGCGGCAGGCACAGTGTCAGGAAATCAATCACGGCGCGCGGCTGGATTTCACCGGACAACATCAGCTCACGCTGGGCGTCGCGCTCGGTCCAGGGTGGCAACGTGTCGATCACGCCGGCCGCTGTTGTCAGGGCGACCGAACGGAAGGCGCCGCCGCGCAGGGTCTGCGCCGCCAGCGCGCCGGCGAAAGCGCCATCCGGCGGCTCGATAAGTTGCGGCAAGTCATCGCTGCGCAGGGTGCGCAGCCAAGGCCAGGTCAACTGCAGCTGGTAATGACGCAAGTCGCCACCATCCGAGTCGTCGCCATCTGCCGCCACGCTGAGCCAGGGTGCGAGCCAGTCTTCAACCCGGGCCGAGGCACCGACACGCGGCTGCAAGGTCAGCGTACTGGCGATCTCATCGACCGGCAGAGGTAAGGCGGCGATCAGTTGCACGTCGCGCCGCTGGCTTGCCGGCGATGCGCCTTGAAGCAAGGCCAAAGCATGCGCAATTGCGATGCGCCAAGCAGTAAAGCCAAGGTCGTCGATGGCCGGCGCCGCCAGCAGGCGCAGACGGGTGGTGGGCGGCGCGTCGGGCTCGGCCACGCAAGGGGTGAAGGTTTCAGGTGGCGCGCCGCTGCGCATTTCTTGTGGCGGTTCGAGTGGCGGCACGGCAAAAGCCTCGGGCAAGTCCGGCAGCAGGAGCATCGAGACATCGGACAGGCCATAAACCCACTGCGCACCCTGCCACTCGGCCCAGTGACCGGCGGTCATGGTGGACGCACTGACGACCGCATTGGGCACGCCA
>JANXLW010000251.1 GCA_025354965.1 Betaproteobacteria bacterium | reverse complement strand
AGCTGGATTTTTACGCCATGCAGGACTTGCAGGCAAACCTGTCACATGTTGCACAGCCATGGCATTTGAACTGGGAGCGGCTCGAATCAATTTCGCCCGATGCTGGGCAAGCGCTGGCCGAACTGTTTGCAGCGTGGTGTTCACAAGCAGTTAAATTGCAGTTTGAAGGTGCCAGCCATTTTGAGAAAATACTCAGAGACCGTACACCTTCGGACGACCGGGGAGTCGAATTGTATTGGTGGCAGCTGCATCTTGATGCGTTGCGCATTATGCGTTTGCAGGACGAATTTGAGTTGGCGGCTCTTGATTTTTGTGTCATCTACGAAGTGTCCCCGCCACCCTGGGAGGAGCCGCAGTGTGAATACTTGCGCCAGGGCAAGCCTGCGTCGACCTCTTTGCCCGATGACCAGCTTGCGTTTGACGAGGACATCTCGCATGCCTATGCCGATAGGAGGCGCGCTGCCACGGCGCCCACGGTACCGATGGAAATGGACGCAATTCCTTCGGCCGTCGTTGAATTGACTGGCGAAGTGATTGGCGATGCTGCCGAGGCGCTGGATAAGCTCCAGTTTGGTTTGAGAGGGATCAATCGATTGGTAATTTCCTGTGACCGGCTGATCCGCGTTGATTTTTCAGCGGCGGGAAGTATCCTGAACTGGGTTGCCCTTCGTGAGGCCGAAGGTTGTCATGTTCAGTTTCGCGATGTGCCGCGGCTGGTGGCCGTGTTTTTCAACGTGATCGGCGTCAATGAACACGCCCGGGTTGTATTGCGCAACCGTTGACCTGAACCGCTGTCCGCATGGAACAATTTCACGGCACCACCATCATCAGCGTGCGGCGCAAGACCGCCCAGGGCATGCAAGTGGCTATTGGTGGCGATGGTCAGGTCACCTTGGGAAGCATTATTGTCAAAGGAACCGCACGCAAAGTGCGCAAGCTGTATCACGGCAAAGTATTGGCCGGGTTTGCAGGTGCCACTGCCGATGCTTTTACCTTGTTTGAACGCTTCGAAGCGAAACTGGAAAAGCACCAAGGGCATCTGGTGCGTGCCGCCATCGAACTCACCAAAGATTGGCGAACCGACCGCGTGCTGCGCCGTCTGGAAGCGATGCTGGCGGTGGCTGACGTTGAGGCGTCGCTGATCATCACTGGCAACGGTGATGTGCTGGAGCCAGAGAACGGTATCGTGACGATTGGTTCAGGCGGTGCTTACGCGCAGGCCGCCGCCATTGCCATGCTCAACCATACCGAATTGTCGGCACACGATATCGTCAAGAAGTCGCTGGAGATTGCCGCCGAGATCTGCATCTACACCAACATGAGTCACACCGTCGAAACCTTGCCATGACGCCCCAGCAGATTGTTGCCGAACTAGACAAGCACATCGTTGGCCAGCACCAGGCCAAGCGCGCGGTCGCTATCGCCTTGCGCAATCGCTGGCGTCGCCAGCAGGTCGAGCCCGTGCTGCGGGCTGAAATCACACCCAAGAATATTTTGATGATTGGCCCCACGGGGGTTGGCAAAACCGAAATCGCCCGCCGCCTGGCACGACTGGCCGATGCGCCTTTCATCAAAGTCGAGGCCACCAAATTCACCGAGGTGGGTTACGTTGGCAAGGACGTCGATGCCATCATTCGCGACCTGGCTGACATTGCCGTCAAGCAGACCCGCGTCGCCGAGATGAAAAAGGTCCGTGTTCGCGCTGAAGACGCGGCCGAGGACCGGGTACTCGACATTTTGATTCCACCACCGCGTGGTGAGTTGGGTGCGGCAAGCGGCAGCGAGCCGCCCAGCACGGCACGCCAGAGCTTTCGCAAGAAATTGCGCGAAGGTCAACTGGCCGACCGGGAGATCGAAATTGAAGTGACCCAGGCGGCGCACCAGTTGGAGATCATGGGTCCGGCCGGCATGGAAGAAATGACCGAGCAGTTGCGCGGCATGTTTGGCCAGATGGGGCAATCAAGGCGCCAGACCCGCAAACTCAAAATACCGGAAGCCTTGAAGCTATTGATCGATGAAGAGGCGGCCAAGCTCGTCAACGAGGAAGAGATCAAGACGCAGGCGCTGTACATGCTGGAGCAAAACGGCATTGTGTTCATTGACGAGATCGACAAGGTCACTTCGCGTTCCGAGGGCAACGGTGCCGAGGTGTCGCGCCAGGGTGTGCAGCGCGATTTGCTGCCGCTGGTGGAGGGCACCACCGTGTCCACCAAATATGGCATGGTCAAAACCGATCACATTTTGTTCATTGCATCGGGTGCTTTTCACCTAAGCAAACCGAGTGACCTGATTCCCGAGCTGCAGGGGCGTTTCCCGATTCGCGTCGAGTTGCAATCTCTGTCGGTGCTCGACTTTGTAGCCATTCTGACGCAAACGCACGCTTCGCTGGTCAAGCAATACCAGGCCTTGCTGGCAACCGAAAACGTCACCGTCGAGTTTCAGGAGGATGGCATCACGCGGCTGGCACACATTGCGTTTGATGTCAATGAGCGCACTGAAAACATTGGCGCACGGCGATTGTCGACGGTGATGGAGCGTTTGCTGGATGAGGTCAGTTTCGATGCCGCCAACCTCACTGGGCAGACGATTCAGATCGACGCCGCTTATGTCGATGCGCGGCTCGGCGAGTTGAGTCGCGATGAGGATCTATCACGCTACATTCTTTGACTTGAAAAGGGAGTTCTTAATGAATCCGTCGTCTTATTTCAGGCTCGGTTTGCTTGCTGCTTTTTGCGGCGCCACCTTCTTGGCCAATGCTGATCCAGCGATTGTTTATGACATGGGTGGCAAATTTGACAAGTCGTTCAACCAGGCTGCCTATACCGGCATGGAACGCTGGAAGAAGGAAACGGGTGCCAGCTATCTTGAGTTTGAAATTGCTAACGAGACGCAGCGAGAGCAGGCCATTCGCCGCATGGCGGAGCGCGGTGCCAGTCCCATTATTGGTGTTGGTTTTTCCCAGGCGATGAGCATTGAAAAGGTGGCCAAAGAGTTTCCCAAGCTCAAGTTCGCCATCATCGACATGGTGGTCAATGCTCCCAATGTGCAATCAGTGGTGTTCAAAGAGCATGAAGGTAGTTTTTTGGTCGGTGTGATGGCTGCCAAAGCCAGCAAGACCGCCAAAGTTGGATTTGTCGGCGGTATGGATATCCCATTGATTCGCAAATTCCAGTGTGGCTACGAACAAGGTGTCAAGCACGTCAATGCGAAGGTAGAAGTCTTTTCAAATATGACAGGTAGCACCGGTGC
>JANXLW010000211.1 GCA_025354965.1 Betaproteobacteria bacterium | reverse complement strand
AGCCTGCAACCAGCTAATTCTTGGTCAAGGACCTTGTTCAACAGATAGTCCGCCGTGTCCATGAAGTTCGGGACAGTGCCGCCTGGGTTCTGTTCATCCGCCACGAACAGAATGGTTGTTCTTCCCATAAAGCCAGCTGCCTCGCTTTTATCGGCTGCAATTGCATATTTGGCTTCGCACCGTTGACCAGAATTACCGGGGTAGTGTATTGTTTTCATAAAAGTTTACGTGTTTGTGTGTGTACATCTACAGAATTTTTCTCGAAGTGTCAAACGCTACGCACAAGTCAATTTGGACTATCTAGATTAGACCTACGTGCACCCGCAGGTGCTGCGCCGTTTGGGGCAGCCCGTTTCGTTCCACCATGGCGATCAACTCGGCAGCTGTGCAGGCCGGTTTACGCCGTTTTGCACGCACCCGTTTGAATACCTCCAGCGCCTCAAATGGACGCAATTCCAATTGATTCATGATGAAATCATCTGGATGTTGGGCCTCAATACCGTGCTCGACCATCACCTTGGCTGGAAAGTCTTTGAGATTGGACGTCACGATGGCATCGGCATGGCCAACGATGGCCGCCGCCAAAACATGCCGATCATCGGCATCCGGCAGAACCAAACGATCAATCAAAAACTCATAATTCTCGACCAAGCAGTCGGGGGCGGCCTGGTTGACTAATTCAAGCAGAGCCCCGATCTTGGATTCGATGTCCGGTCGATTGGCGACCAAATTGCGGGTCCACTCTTCATTAATCTGCGCCGTCCAACGCGCGTGGTACAGGCCCGCTGTAGCCAAACTCAGCAAGATGTCGCGCAACAAATTTGGATACAAAACGTTTGCATCCAAAATCACGGTGTAGCGGGACGACCCGGCCATTAGTACAACCCCAATTCCTGGGAAAGCTCGGTCAAGCGTTGCAACGCAACTTCCGACCGTTCCTGCAACTGGCGCTGGAATTGCATCAATTCCTGAAACTCAATCCGCCGGTGGCGGCCTACCTTGCGGCATTTCAAGACGCCATCTTCGATCTGCTTGATCACATAAGGCCGCGACACGTTCAAAAACCCTGCCGCCTCCTGCGTTGTTACTTCATGCTTTTGCGGGATCAGCATGACCGGCTGTTGTTGCGCCATGAGGCCGAGCAAATCAGCGATGGCACGCAATGCCTGCGGCGGCAATTCAATCGTGGGGGCAACGCCAGGATCGCCGCCTTCTTCCACGAGGACAATTTTCGGCGCGCGCGAGTGATCCAGCGCCGCCATGATGCAGCGCTGAGCTACCTTCGCCATTTCAGCCTCTTGTGCGTTGCTCACCGGTTCCAGAACATTTTCGTTTGCCATTTCCACCACCTTTTTTCTGGTCGGGTTAGCGCTTGCCACTCCGACCGGTCCACTTCTGCTTATAAGTATAGCTATATTCGGTTCGTCAAACGCAACAAACGAATATTTGACGTTATCGCGCCATGGCTTTATGATGCCATAACGTCACAACTTTATAGCGTTATGAAAATAGTTGCTTTTATGGGCCAAAAGGGGGGCACCGGCAAGACCACCCTGGCGGTGCACACCGCTGTTGCGGCCGGCCAGGATGGGCACAAGGTCGTCCTGATCGACACCGACCCCCAGCAATCGGCGACCTTCTGGGGTGACAACCGACAGTCAGAAACCCCCATCGTGGCGACCGCGACGCCAGGCCAGCTACCCGAAGTGCTGGCTGCAGCCAGAGCGGAGGGAATGACCTTGGCGATCCTAGACAGCGCCCCGCATTCCTCCCCGAACGCCTCAGAGGTAGCGCGCTTGGCTGACTTCATCGTCATACCGACCCGCGCCTCGGCGTTTGACCTGGCTGCGGCTGAGAGTACCGTCAAGATCGTCAAAGCTATCAATAAGCCATTTGGCTTCGTACTCAACGCAATCGACCAAAAGGTTGCCGAATCTGGCGAAGCACTGGATTTTCTGAACGCCCAGTACGGCGGATCCGTTGCCCCATACAAAGTGGGAAATCGGATCGCCTTTGCCCGTTCTGTTGCCACCGGTCAAGGTGCCACAGAATTCGACATCACCGAAGGCAAGGCGCGCGGCGAAATCAAAGCATTATGGAAATGGATCAAGGAGCACATATGAGCAAACTCACCGGCCTAGCCAGCTTTACCAAGCGCGGTCAGCAATCCGCCCCCCTCGAAACCGCCCAGGCAGTTGCCACCACCACCGTGCCGGCAACGACGGCAACCGCACAACCACACTCCCGGGCACGCGCCCAAAAGTCAGTCGTGGCCATGTCTTTCCGGATTTCTCGCCCAGACTGGGAGCGTCTCCACCAACTGGCCATCACCGAGGGGGTGAGTATCAACACCCTGACGCTGCGCGGCCTCTCCAAGCTGTTCGAAGAGCGCGGTCTTCCTGGAATGGTTATTAATTGACGTCATAACGTTATGACGTCACAAAATTCATCTGAATCTGAGGCACAGCAGCCGCCACAAGCCTTCATGCTTAAAACCAAGGCCGGGCAATGGGCGTATGAAATCCATATCGACGGTGAGCTGTACTGCGGTGGAGCTGGCTACGAAAGCCAGTTCGACGCCATCGAGGGAGCGCAGGAAGCAGGCACGCTCTTTGAAAACATGCAGTTGGTTTTGCCGATGGAATCTTAGATTCATCCGCGCCATGCACAACCAACAGGTTGAAACCGGAACAAATAAAATAACGTCATGGCGTCATAGCGTCATGACTTCATGACGCTATGACATCAAGCGAAAAACAGCTGCCCATCGATCTCGGCCACCTCTCCCTGGAAACATTAGAGCGACTCCAAAAGGAAGTTGAGGAGCGAAAGAAAGTCTTGCAGGCCAAAAAGAAGCCAGGGCGCAAGCCGGGTGACTTGAGCAATGACCGCCTGCGCACCTTGGTTGAGGCTCACCTGGCCATTGAAGCGCAGGAGGCTGCCGAAGCTGGGACGCTGGGCTACATGGCCCGCGCGCTGACTCTGGCCACCATGCCCCACTCCAAACAGGAGGGCAACGAGTTCCACCGCAAGAACGGGGCGTTCTCGATGTCCATGCTGGCACCGTCAAACGTTGGCTTGCCCTACGGCTCTAAACCTCGCCTCCTGGTGGCCTATCTGACCACCGAAGCCGTCCGAAAAGGAGAACGCGACATCATCCTGGGTGACTCCCTTTCTGACTTCATGCGTGAGCTGGGCCTGCAGCCTACAGGCGGGCGCTGGGGATCCATCACCGGTTTGAAACAACAAATGACCCGGCTTTTCAGCAGCTCGGTGCACTGCCAGTGGGAAAACAAGGACAGCACCTCCATTGCCAACATGCCTATCGTCTCCAAGGCCCAGCTCTGGTGGGATCCCAAGAACCCGGATCAAACTGGCCTATGGGAGTCCACCGTGCGCCTGGGCGAAGACTTCTTTGCTGAAGTGGTTGCAAACCCCATCCCCATCGATCTACGGGCTGTCAGGGCCATCAAACAAAGTCCGATGGCCCTGGACATCTATTTTTGGCTAACGCACCGTCTGAGCTACCTCAAGAAGTCCTACGCACGGGATATCCCGTGGGCAGCTCTCCAAATGCAGTTCGGCTCCAACTACCCCACCACGGCACAAGGGATTCGGGACTTCCGAAAGCAGTTCATGGGACAGATGCGCAAGGTTCTGACTGTCTACCCAGAAGCACGGGTTGAAGACAGTGCCAGCGGCTTGATCCTCAAACCAAGCCCCAGCCACATCCCCCGGCTTATCCCCAAAAAGTAGTGGATAACCCAATCTATCCACGCATAAACGCTCCCGGTATTACGCATAAACGCTCCCGACAAGAGCGGTTATCCACGCATAAACGCTCCCGTTTATGCGCATAAACGCTCCTAAAAAAAGGCAAAGAAAAGACGGAGAAGCCGCACTGGCAAAGGGTTTGCAGCGATTGGGTAAAGTCCCCCTGTATTCACCTGTAGTTCTTTTACCTATAGGTATTCCTGTAGTTGGGCTTCGCCCCATTGTGGAAAACCCCTCTGCCCACACCACAAGGGTGTGGACAGCCCTGCTTTGCAGGGTCCAGGGGTTTACTCACAAGCAACACCCTGACGCGCTCTGTGATGGATAACCCTACGGGTTACCCACACGGCGCTTGCCAAACAGCCTTTGTAAATTTGAAGCCAATACAAAAGCTAGAACACCAACACCGTTGCGTCTTTGGCATAAGCCAAGGACGCAAAACAGGGGGATGCCCAGCGGCGGGGGTATGTGAACCGCGATCTCAAGCCAGAACGCAGTGAGGCGCAGCAGTCGGGGTGCATATTCCCCAAAGAGCAGTGATCCTGAAAATCAGCACGAACCATGGTCGCACAGCGATACATTGAAATACCTGCAAATTAGCGGTCCCTTGCAAAAGGGATCGTTACCGCCAGGCCGGGACCATAGGCCCGGGGCGCACAGCGCTTAGAGCCCGGGCCGCTTTAAGCGGCTTTGCTCAACGAATCAATGTGGTTGACCCGGCACCCCAGGTTTTCATCGACGAAACGACCTCCCGTGGCCTGAGCTTGCCATTTCAGTCTCTTGCCACCACGGTGTCATACAGTCCGTAATGGGTCAGCCCATCGTGGCTCAGGATGCCGGTGTAGCGCAATGAAGCATCTTCATACCGCCGAAACGCAAACACCGCCGCATTCATTTGCTCGGTGTTGAACACCTTGAGCCGCACCAGCAGGTGAAAGTCCTGCACCGTCAGCCCGGTCACGGTCAGAAACAACTCCGGCTCCAGCTTGGTAATCACGTCTTGCAGCGTGTTCTCCCGAAAATCGGTCAGGTACATAAACGCCGGAATGCGGGTGGCAAACTTGATCAACTTTTCCTGCACGAGCTTGCGCTTGGACTTGAACTCCTTCTCCTCGTCGGTGAGCTCCTTTTTGTCCTTCGCGGACAAGTCTTTTCCCTTCGCCTTATTTTTGAGGTCTTTAAGCTTCTCGCTCTTGTTGATGATGGTCTCGATGACGTTGTCGCCCAGCGCACGCCAGCCCTCGATGCGCTCCACCGCCGCCATCGCCTCGGGGCTGTCCAGCACGCGGCGCAGCGTGCCGTTGTCCACGTTCACCAGCAGGGCG
>JANXLW010000266.1 GCA_025354965.1 Betaproteobacteria bacterium | reverse complement strand
GCTTTGGTTGCCTCGTGGTTTGGCCGTGGCCAATAGGCCCCAGCAGCCAAAGACAGAACAGCCGCACGGCGCTGGCGCGCCGTGCCAGCGGCTAAGAAGCAAATACAGGCGCTATCTCTTTAGTAGCCGCTTGCGCACGTTCTATGCGGGCTACAGGCCTATTTGATGCACAAACGCCAATGAAACCCGATTGCCCGTGCGCTGGCGCGCACCGGCATGCGTGGCCGCACGCGAGGCACCTGTGTGCGCCTGAGCGCCCGCGCGCATAGGGCAGAATGTGCGTCTAGGAAAATTTTTAACCCCAACCGGGAGAGCCGTCTTCTTCTTTGCGCCGCAAACCGTTGATCTGCCTGGAGAAATTGGGCTGAACTACGACCAAAGTGTGTCGGAGATTGTCAAATATTGCATTTCTCGGTAGCGGCCGGGCGTGCAACACGGTGACAGCGTGGAATCGTTGGCCCGACAAGGTTCTGGCGCTCAGGCCCGGATCTTGGGTCTGCTGATGGCGGTATTCTTGGCTTAAGTGGTCAGCGCAAGCAGGACATTCTCGGGTGTCGCCGGTGCCGTCAACTGCACCGCTTGCCGATCGCCCCGCGCTTGTGCCACTGCATCGCGCAAAGCTTCAAAGACGCTGATCGCAAGCATGAACGGTGGCTCGCCGACGGCTTTTGAGCCGAACACGTTATCTTCCTTGTTGGGCTCGGGCCAGAGCTCCACCTTGAAGTGTTCCGGCACGTCTCCGGCGGTGGGAATCTTGTAGGTGCTGGGCGCGTGGGTGCTGAGGAAACCGGCGTCGTTCCAGACCAGTTGCTCGGTGGTGAGCCAGCCCATGCCCTGGACAAAGCCGCCTTCAATCTGCCCGATGTCGATGGCCGGGTTGATGGAGTGGCCGACATCATGCAGGATGTCAACTCCTAAAACCCGGTTCTCCCCGGTCAGTGTGTCAATGGCGACTTCGGTGCAGGCGGCACCATAAGCAAAGTAATAAAACGGTCGCCCGCTAAGTGTGGTCTTGTCATAGTGAATTTTGGGTGTGCGATAGAAACCGTCACTCCAGAGCTGGATGCGGCTGGCATAGGCCAATTTCACCACCTCGTCAAAGCTGCGGGTGGTGGTCGATGAAAACACTTGCCCGCCCTCGAAACGGATGGCGCCGTCGCTGCAGCCGTCGAGGCCGCCGACAAAAGCGCTCAGGTTGTGGCGCACCTGGCGAGCCGCAAACTGGGCGGCGCGGCCGTTCAGGTCAGTACCGGCTGACGCGGCAGTTGCGGAGGCGTTCGGAATCTTGCTGGTGTCGCTGGCCGTGGCCAGGATCCGATCAAACGGCACACCCAGTTCGTCGGCCACAATTTGCGCGACTTTGGTGTTGAGCCCTTGCCCCATTTCGGTGCCGCCGTGGTGCACCTGGACGCTGCCATCCTGATAAACGTGGACCAAGGCGCCGGCCTGGTTGAACAGCGTGGCAGTGAATGAAATGCCGAACTTGACCGGCGTGATGGCGATGCCGCGCTTGATGACCGGGCTGGCGGCGTTCCATTTCGCAATCGCTGTGCGTCGCTGGCGATACTGCGCTGAGTGCTCCAGTTTTGACAACAGTGGTTGCAGAATGTTTTGCTCCACCTTCATGCCGTAGTGGGTGGTGTCGCGTCGTTTGGGTGGCTGCGCATGACTTGCTATCAACTCGTCCGAATACAAATTGCGCAACCGCACGTCGAGTGGGTCGAGCCCCAGATAACGCGCAATATCGCTCAGGATGGTCTCGATCACGATCATGCCTTGCGGCCCGCCAAACCCGCGAAACGCTGTGTGGCTCTGGGTGTTGAGCTTGCAGCGGTAAGACGCAATCTCGACGTCTTGCAGAAAGTAGGCGTTGTCGGCGTGGAAGATGGCGCGATCAGCCACCGGACCTGACAGGTCGGCGCTGAAGCCGCAATTGGCCGCCATCCTCAGTTTCAGGCCCGTCAGGCGACCGTTGTCGTCAAAGCCCACCGTGTAGTCATAAGCAAAGGGATGACGTTTGCCGGTAATCATGAAATCTTCATCACGATCCAGCCGCAGTTTGACCGGCCTTTTGAGCTTGTTGGCTGCTACCGCGGCCCACACCGCCAGATGACCGGCTTGGGTCTCTTTGCCACCAAAGCCGCCGCCCATGCGTCGGCACTCGACGCGCACCGCATGGTTGTCCAGACCCAGCGCGTGCGCTACCCAGTGTTGCACCTCGCCGGGGTGCTGGGTGCTGGAGTACACCAGCCACTGTTTTTGTTCCTGCGGCAGCACGTAGGCAATCTGCCCCTCCAGATAGAAATGTTCCTGACCACCGACTTCCAGCGTGCCGCTCAAGTTGTGTTTGGCCGAAGCCAAGGCTTGTGACGCGTCGCCCCGCTTGACAAAAACCGGCGGCAGTACATAGCTGTGCGCTTTCAGCGCGTCGTTGACGGTCAGAACAGCGGGCAGGGTGTCAATGTCGAGCCTGACCTTGCGCGCGGCATGCCGGGCCTGCACCATGGTGTCGGCCACGATCAGGCCCACCACCTGCCCAAGGTGTTGCACGGTGCCGATGGCGAAGATGGCTTCGTCACTGGCAAAAGCCGCCAGCATCGGGTCGGCAGGAATGTCACACGTCAAGATGACATCGCGCACACCCGGCATGGCCAGTGCAACGTCGGCGTCGACGCCGCGCAGTTTCCCGTGCGCAACGGTGGCGAGAATAGGTGCAGCGTAGAGCGTGCCGCGCACGACAGCGATGTCGTCGACATAGGTCGCGCCGCCGACCACCTGGGCCAGCGCACTTTCATGTGTTATCGAGCGACCACTCACGTGTGCAGGGTCGTGTGCCTGGGCGTGGCTTGCAGTGTTCATGTCGCCGCTCCCTCAAGGGTGAAAGATTCCAGATTGATGTTTTGTACACCCTGACTCTCCAGCCAGAATCGTTGCAGCAAGTTGCTCAGAACCTGCACGCGGTAGCTGCTGGATGCCCGCATATCAGAGATTGGTGAAAACTCGTCGCACAGGGCCGTGCCGGCCTGTTGTGCGGTGGCCTGGGTCCAGGCTTGCCCGCTCAGCACTGCCTCGGTTCTGCTGGCACGCGCCGGTGTGGCTGCGACGCCGCCAACACCGATCGATGCCTGCATGATCTTGTGGCCGCTCAGTTGCAGTTTGACCGCCAGACAGACGGCAGAGATGTCGTCTTCAAAGCGTTTTGAAATCTTGTAAATGCGCAATAGCTCGCCCGGTGTTGCCTTGGGCACCTTGATCCACGCCAGTACTTCGTCCGCAGTCATCAGGTTTTTGCGATAGCCGGTATAAAGCTGCTCCAGGGGCATTTCCCGATGACCGCGAACGCTCATCAGTACGACGTTGGCACCCAGTGCAATCAACAGCGGCATCGAGTCGCCGATCGGGGAGCCATTGGCGATATTGCCACCCAGCGTGCCAGAGTTGCGCACCGGCAAACCGGCAAAGCGGCTGGCAAAAGTATGTAGCTGAGGGCGCTCGGCCAGCAACGCGGCAAAGGCATCGCCAAGTTTGACAGCAGCACCAATCGCGAGGTGGTTCGGGTAGCTTTCAATGCGTTGAAGTTCACGCACGCGAGTCAGGTCAATCACCTTGTCAAACTGCATGTGCATTTTGTTGATCCACAACCCCACATCGGTACAGCCCGCCACCAGTTGAGCTTGTGGCTGGGCGGCACGTATGGCCAACAGATTGCTTAGCGTTGTCGGCGACTGGTAGGAATCCCTGGTTTCGAGATTGCTTTGGTCCGGCGCAAGCAGTTTCAATTGTTTTAGTAACTCAGTTTCGTCGATCGGCATCGGTGGCAACTGTGCCATCTGCTCAGCCGCGTCCAGAATCGGCCGGTAGCCGGTGCAGCGGCACAGATTACCCGACAGTTCTTCCTGCGCCATTTCGCGCGTGACGAGTTCACCACGGCAGACATGGTTTTGGTACATGGCAAACAGACTCATGACAAAACCGGGTGTGCAAAACCCACATTGACCACCATGGCACTGCACCATAGCCGTCTGCGCCGGGTGCAGGGTTCCGTCCGGCGCAGCCAGGTCTTCCACCGTCCACAGTGCCATGCCATCGATCGAATGCGCCAGGCGGATGCAACTATTGACCGCGTTATATTTGATGTGGCCTCCCACTACCTCAGCCAGCACCACCGTGCAGGCGCCGCAGTCGCCTTCATTGCAGCCCTCTTTGGTGCCAGTGCTGTTCAGGTCTTCGCGCAGGACTTCCAGCAGGGTGCGAGTCGGTGCTAGGTTGGACAGACGGACAATCTGGCCACGTCGAATGAATTGAATGGTTGGGATGTTCATCAGGGTTTTCTCGTATGCAAGAGTTGGACCAAATCAGGGTAAAACATCAGATAGCGCCAACCGCTTTAGGCTAGCATAGGATATCGGTTGAAATATATTTGGCATCAACTTTGCGTGTAATTTTCATCGACCGATACCGCATCCATCAAAATGACCACACCAGTAGTATGACAAGCCCACGACTTCAGCTTGAGGGCATCACCAAAAGGTATCCAGGCGTGGTCGCCAACAGCGATGTCAGCCTGACTGTCATGCCGGGAGAGACGCATGCGGTTCTGGGTGAAAACGGCGCCGGCAAATCGACTTTGATGAAAATCATCTACGGTGCCATCAAGCCTGATGCCGGGCGGATGTTGCTCAACGGTCAGAATATGCAGATCCGCAGTCCCAAGGAAGCGCGGGCCAATGGCATCAGCATGGTGTTCCAACACTTCAACCTGTTCGACACGATGACGGTGGCCGAAAACGTGTGGTTGGGACTGACCCGCAGTTCCCTCGAACAGGTCACCGCGAGCATTGTCGCCAAGGCCGCCGAGTACGGGCTCGACATCGATCCGGCGCGACCGGTGCATACTTTGAGTGTGGGTGAGATGCAGCGCGTGGAAATTATTCGCGCTTTACTGACGCGGCCGGAATTGCTGATTCTGGATGAACCGACCTCGGTGCTTACTCCCCAAGCTGTCGAAAAACTTTTTGTGGTGCTCAAGAAGCTCGCATCCGAGGGCTGCAGTATTTTGTACATCAGTCACAAACTGCATGAGATACGAGAGCTTTGCAATGCGTGCACCGTGCTGCGTGGTGGCAAGGTGACCGGTGTTTGCAACCCGTCGCAGGAATCGAATGCCTCGCTATCCCGCATGATGATCGGTGCCGAACCGCCTCAGTTGACCCATCAGCAGCCGAAGCTTGGTGCACCGGTGCTACGTGTGCAGAATTTGTCGCTGGCACGCGAAGACCAGTTTGGCGTTGATCTGGACGGCATCTCGTTGCAGGTACGCGCTGGCGAAGTGGTGGGGATCGCCGGTGTTTCCGGCAACGGTCAAAAGGAATTGTTGTACGCCTTGTCGGGTGAAGATGCTCGTTCCAGCACCGGTTCGATCCTGATTGACGAGGCGGATGTGTCAGCTTTGCACCCTGGCAGTAGGCGTCGGCTGGGTCTGCATTTTGTGCCTGAAGAGCGATTGGGCCGCGGCGCGGTGCCAACTTTAAGTCTTGCGCACAACCTTCTGCTGACCCGCAATGAATCGATCTCGCATGCTGGATTTGCGGGCGGCTGGATCAGGGTTGGTGAACTTGAAACCCACGCCGCCAGCATCATCCGACGCTTCAAGGTAAAGGCGGGTGGTCCCCGAGCCGTGGCGCGCTCTCTGTCCGGCGGTAATTTGCAGAAATACATCGTTGGCCGCGAAATAGACGCCAACCCCAAACTGTTCATTGTGTCGCAGCCAACCTGGGGTGTGGATGTCGGCGCAGCGGCGCAGATTCGTGGCGAAATTCTGGCCTTGCGCGATGCCGGCTGTGCCGTGCTGGTGGTCAGCGAAGAGTTGGAAGAGTTATTTGAAGTCAGTGACCGCCTGCATGTCATTGCGCGCGGACGATTGTCGCCGTCAGTGCCGATCGGGCAAGCCACGGTCGAGAAAATTGGCGAGTGGATGAGCGGTCTTTGGAACCAGCTTGAGGTGGCACATGCTTAAGCTTGAAGCCAGGCCGCAACCTTCGGCACTGTGGGGTTATGCCTCGCCCGTGCTGGCACTCTGCGTCACAGTCATCATCGGCGTGGTGCTGTTTGCGGCTTTGGGGAAAGACCCGGTGAGCGGACTCAGGGTGTTTTTCTGGGAACCCATCAGCAGTCCTTATGCGCTGGGCGAATTGGCGGTCAAAGCGACACCTTTGCTGTTGATTGCTTTGGGTCTGGCGGTGTGTTTCCGCTCCAACGTATGGAACATAGGTGCCGAAGGGCAATATGTTTTGGGCGCCATTGCAGCCAGTGGCGTGGCATTGTTGGCGAACAAGACGATGGGCACATGGATTGTGATGGCCGTTTTGGTGGCGGGAATTTTGGGTGGCATGTTCTGGGCCGGCATCACGGCCTGGCTGCGCGACCGCTTCAATGCCAATGAGATTCTGGTCAGTCTGATGCTGGTCTATGTGGCGGTACAAGTGCTCAGCTACCTGGTCTCGGGCCCCTGGAAAGACCCGCAGGGCTACAACTTTCCGCAGACCAAGACCTTTGATCTGGTGACCCGAATCCCACGCCTGTTCGTTGGTTCGCGAGTGAGTATTGGCGTGTTCCTGGCTTTGATCGGTGTGCTTGGAACTTGGATATTCCTGTTTCGAACCCGTTCCGGTTTTGCGCAGCAGGTCGGCGGTCTGGCGCCTGCCGCGGCCCGCTACGCCGGGTTTTCTTCGCGCCGTGCCTTGTGGGTTGCCTTGCTGGCGTCGGGCGGCATGGCGGGTCTGGCGGGTGCGCTGGAAGTCGCTGGTCCGATCGGGCAACTGACACCCTATGTGCCGGCCGGCTACGGCTTTGCCGCCATCATCGTCGCCTATGTCGGACGACTGCATCCGGTGGGCATGGTGTTTTCTGCAATCTTGATGAGCATGTTCTATATTGGCGGCGAACTCGCACAGTCGCGTCTTGGTTTGCCCAAGTCGCTGACTGGCGTATTTCAGGGTTTGCTGCTGTTCACCTTGCTGGGGTGCGACACGCTGGTGAATTACCGCTTGAAGTGGGCTAAATGATGGAATCCTATGCATTACTGATTGCCGCCACGCTGAACGCTGGCACGGTGCTGGCATTGGCCTCTTTGGGGATGCTGATCAATGAGAAAGCGGGCATCGTCAACCTCGGTGCCGAGGGCATGATGCTGTGTGCCGCCATTGCCGGTTTTGCCGGCGTTGTCCATTCCGGTCATGACATGATTGGATTTGCCGCCGGTATCGGAGCGGGTGCGTTGCTAGCCCTTATTTTTGGTGCGCTGGTGATCTGGCTCAACACCAATCAGTACGCAACGGGTTTGGCGGTCAGTCTGTTCGGGGCCGGTTTCTCTGCCTTTGTCGGTATCAGCTATGTGCAGGAAAAGATCCCCGAGCGCCCCAGTTTTGCCATTCCCTATCTGTCTGACATTCCACTGTTGGGCTTGGCCTTGTTCAAGCACCATCCGCTGGTGTACCTGACCGTTTTATTTGCACTGGGTTTGATCTGGTTCCTGTATCGCACGCGCGCAGGTCTGGTACTGCGCAGCGTCGGAGAAAACCCTGAATCGGCGCACGCGCTGGGTTACCCGGTGCGTCTCATCCGTTTGTTGGCCGTAGTCGCCGGCGGCGCGTTGTGTGGTCTGGCTGGCGCCTACATTTCGATCGTCTACACACCATTGTGGGTGGAGGGTATGGTAGCTGGTAAAGGATGGATTGCCCTGGCTTTGACGACGTTTGCCACCTGGCGACCGGCACGGGTTTTGCTTGGTGCTTACCTGTTCGGTGGCGTGACCATGCTGCAGTTCCACCTGCAAGGTGTCGGTGTCGAGGTCCCAAGTCAGTTTTTGAGCATGTTGCCTTATGTGTCGACGATTGTGGTGTTGGCGCTGATTTCCCGCAACCCCCAGTGGATTCGCATCAACATGCCGGCATCGATTGGCAAGCCTTTTTATCCCGGTGGCTGAGCAGCCGTACATAATTCACCTTTTCTTAACCCTGTTGTAACCCCCAAAGAAGGAATTGACATGATCGACCTGAAAAAACGTTCGCTGCTGAAAATCGCGGCACTCTCGGCCGTGGCCAGTGCTGTGCTGATCGGATGTGGCAAAAAAGAGGAACCCGCGGCAGTGGCCCCGCCGGCAGCGGCAGCGTCCGCGCCCAAGGCCGAGCCACTCAAAATTGCGTTTGCCTACGTTGGCCCGGTCGGCGACGGTGGCTGGACTTTTGCGCATGACAACGGCCGCAAGGCGCTGGAAAAAGAGTTTGGCGACAAGATCAAAACTTCGTTCGTCGAGAACGTGCCTGAGTCCGCGGACGCCGAGCGTGTCATTCGCGACATGGCAGCGCAGGGCAACAAACTGATTTTCGGTACCACCTTTGGTTACATGGAACCCATGCTCAAAGTCGCTGCCGACACCAAGGATGTCAAGTTCGAGCACGCGACCGGCTACAAGCAGGCGGAGAACATGCGTACCTATGACAGCCGCACTTACGAAGGCGCCTATATGGCCGGTGTTATCGCGGGCAAGATGACCAAGTCGAATGTTTTGGGCGTGGTTGCCTCAATCCCAATTCCCGAGGTCATTCGCAACATCAACAGTTTCACCCTGGGTGCCCAGTCGAGCAACCCCAAGGTCAAGACCAAAGTGGTGTGGGTGAACGGCTGGTTTGACCCGCCTAAGGAAACGGAAGCGGCAACGTCGCTGATCAACGGTGGCGCCGATGTGCTGTTCCAGAATACCGATTCACCCGCTGTTCTGAAGACCGCCGAGGCAAAAGGAAAACGTGCCTTCGGCTGGGATTCTGACATGACCGCCTATGGCCCCAAGGCCCATTTGGCGTCCAGCGTGATCAATTGGGGGCCGTACTACATCAAGGCCACCAAAGAAGCGCTCGATGGTTCCTGGAAGGGCGGCACTGGCGCCTGGTGGGGTGTAAAGGAAGGTGCCATCGACATCGTGTCCATCGCTGAGGACGTGCCGGCCGAGACCAAGGCCAAAGTGGCAGAAGTCAAGAAAGGACTGACGGATGGCAGTTTCGCCATCTGGAAAGGCCCAATCACAGACAACACCGGCAAGGTTCAAGTCGCCAAGGACAGTGTCGCGGATGACAAATTTCTGGGTGGATTAAACTTCTACGTCAAGGGCGTCGAGGGCAAAGTCCCAGGGGGTAACAAGTAAACTGCCGCTCAGTAACTGCACCGATGTCAGCAAGTCAATCAGGATTTGAGTTTTCCAGGGATACCGCCAAGCCTGGTTGAAGTGTTGATTCGGTAAAATCAAATGGCAAGGTCGTTGCCAAAAGTCGATCTTGCAACAACTTTTTTTATCACTTAGGAAAATTTATGAGTAACCGTCGCGAATTCATTGTTCAACTCAGCTTGGGCAGCACGGCTCTGGTGGCCGGTAGCGCTGCCATGGCCCAAGGTGCCATGGTTTCGGAAACTGATCCGACGGCCACCGCATTAGGTTACAAGGCTGACGCCAGCAAAGCGGACAAAGTTAAATTTCCGAAGTTCGCGGCGGGACAGAACTGTGGCTCTTGCCAGCTTTACACCGGCAAAGCAGGCGCTGATGCTGGCCCCTGCGCTTTGTTTGCCGGCAAGCAAGTGTCAGTCAAAGGCTGGTGCAGCGCGTACGCCAAGAAGGCCTGACACCCTGCACTTCTCGGGGAATGCAGTTACAGGACATTCTCTACTCCCAAGGCTTTGGAACCCGGCGTGTGTGCGCCGGTCTGGTGCAGCAAGGTTTGGTCCAGGTTTATGAGTCAAATGAGGCTACAGCCCTTGTTACAGTTACCCAGGCAGCTGCAGAATTTGTAGCAACTGGCCTTCGGGTGCGCGTTCAGGGTGTTGATTGGCCCTACCATGACAAGGCCTACCTCATGCTGCACAAACCGCTTGCCACGGAGTGTTCACAAAGGCCTTCGACTTATCCCAGTATTTACACCTTGCTGCCGCCGCCGCTG
>JANXLW010000160.1 GCA_025354965.1 Betaproteobacteria bacterium | reverse complement strand
ATGGACTGCCCACAAGGATCCACCATGTCCGCAGCCAACCAGTTCTACAGCCTCGCTGTTTGATCAGCGGGCTGCAAATGCGGCTTCTTTCGGCCAGACCCTACTATTGCGACAAAACCAAGTCCGCGGGTGTTTGGCTAGGATAGTGGACACCGGATGTTTACGGTTCAGAACTCCACAAATCAGGAGCAAGGTCAGCTAATGGTTGTCATGAGTTACGGAATTATCAATAGTAGGCGGCACCAGCCTATGCATTAACGAACAGGCTATTGCCCTAGCCTGCCCAAGTTCCTATCGCTTGCGCAACGCATCCAACCCGGCAAACTCCTGCGTCTCCAGGCCCATTGCATCGGAAAACTGCTGTTTCACTGAGTCGGGCTGGCCAGCTTGGAATACATAACTCGTGAACATCATGCGCAGGAACGGATGGGCCATGATCTGGCCGCTGGTGTAGCCTTCGAGTACGCTCTCGCGGTCCGCAATCGGCAGTTCGACGCGCGTGTTCTTCGCAGGGTCGATGATGCTGCCCTTGGGCAACTCCCCCCTGGCAATGCGCTCTATCTCGTCAAAGAATCGGCGGCGCACCATGACGATGCCACGGTCGCTGGTGCCCAGGCGTTCCTCGGTGCGGTCGGCAATGGTGCCCTGGCCAACCCATGCAATGAAGTCCTGGTTCATCACGTGTGTGTCGATCCAGTTGCCGTCCGCGTTCTTCAGCGGCCCGTGCCAAGTTGGGATGCACTGCTGCACGTAGCGTGGACGGTCGTTGGGCACGCGCGTGTATTTCCAGGTGATGCTGAGCGTGTTCTCGTCATCGATAGGCACGCGCCATTCGAAGTGCTCGCCGAGGAAGAAGCCGTTGGGCCAAAGGAACACGCGGCCCACCGTCCAGATCGAGTCGGCTTCTGTGGTGTCCTCCTTCACCCGTTTGTAGACAAACCCATACTCGAACTCCTCGAAGGCCAGCTTGAGGTGCGTCGGCGCAGGTGCGGCGCCCGTGCCTTCGCGCAGATGTTTGCCCCAGTTCTCATGCATCCATTCAAAGTGCACCGGGTCTATGGAGTTCTCCTGGCACTGGAACCAGTTGCACGGCACCTCCGACACCACCACCTGCACAAAACCGTTGTCCCACGAAAAGGGCTCCCAGTCCGGCAACTGGGGCGCGGGTGCGGGGCCCATGTAGGCCCACACCAAACCACCCTTGGTCTGCACCGGGTACGCCTTGATGGCAATCCCTGCCTTGGTGTTGCGCTCTGGCATGGTCGTGTCCTCGAAAGGCTGCGAGACGCATTGCCCGGTTTGGTCATAGGCCCAGCCATGGTAGTGGCAGCGCAAGCCACATTTTTCCACCATGCCCAGCGACAGGTCGGCGCGGCGGTGGGCGCAACGGCGGTCCACCAAGCCGAAGTTGCCGCTCAGGTCGCGGTACAGCACCAGGTTCTCGCCGAACAGGCGTACCGGCTTCGTGCTGCGACTATCGAATTCCGAGACACCGGCTATCGGCATCCAGTAGCGCCGCAGCAACGCTCCCATGGATGTCCCTGGGCCGACGCGCGTCAGCAGTCGGTTCTGCTCTTCATTCATGTTGTCTGTCTCCTTCAAGCGCGTGTCGCGCGTTCATGTTGTGCCTTGATCCGGTCGCGTACGTACCCGATTCGCTTCACGCGGGATGCCATTCACAGAAAGCAGCGCCTATACCAGTTCCAGCGGGCGTGCGGTAGAGCGGCTGGTAGTCATGCCAGCGCAGGGGCAGACCCTGCAGCGCACCGGCCGCCAAGACCCAGTTAAGGATCTCCGACGAACCGGAATTGAGCGCGGCGCGCGGGATGCTGCGCAGCACCTCTGCATTGCCCAACGTGAAGGCATTGATGATGCGCAGGTCCAGGTCTTCGTCCACCACGAAATGGCTCAAGCCGCCAGATGCAATAACTGCCACACGCAGGGGGCTGGCGCTCGCGCGCAGTACCTGCGCCAGCATCCGCCCAATATCGTGGCAGCGAGCGGCGGTCGGGACGTTAGGCGGGAAATAGGTATTGAGCAACAGCGGCACCATGGGGATGGCACGCCCGCGGAACAGGCGCTTGGCGATAAAGCCAAAGGCATGGCCGAACCCGGCCTTGCCAGGCGCATCGACCTGCGCTACCGTGGCCAAGTCCACGCCGCAGTCCACCAGACCGGCTATAAGTTCGGCTGCCAAAGCGGGATGCCCAGGCAGCGTGTGGGTATCGTCCATCAGATAGCCCTGTCCCACCTGGCGCATCCACCCAGGCGTGTCGTCCTGACCGTACATGTCGCTCATGCGGATCGCCTCACCATGGAAGATGGCCACGGCAGGCTGGTTACTGGGCGAGAACAGCTCACCCTGGTCGTCGCCCACGACGATAACGGCGTCGGGCACGGCGGTCGCCAGCGCATCGGCCAGGCGATCAAGCGCGGCCTCGCAAAGCTGCGCCTTGCGCTCCAGATGCGCGGGCGTCACGATGTCGGCGTAACGCGGACCCACTTCGGCCAGCAGCGTCGGGTAGTCCACCCAGCGCCCGTCAGACAGGTTGAGGCGTTTGTTCGCATAGTCCGCCGCTGCGCGGTGACTCCATTGCGGACTGTCCAGAGTCAGCAGCGGCGTGTGCGATGCACCGATGCCGAGAACGATTTCTGCCATTGCGGGCTTCCTGCTCAGTCTCTACGGAAGCGCGAATACAACCGGGTGCAATTGCACTCGAAGATGTTCTCGCGGTCCTTGTCGCTGAGCATCTCCATGGCTTCGATGACAGGTTTAAGGTCGTCAAACGCACGGCCGGAGCGCGGATCGATGGCGCTGCCGGTACCCGGGTTTTCGGTGGCGAACAACACCCGTTCCGTGCCCACCACCTTGAACAACAACTCGAGGGCGTCCCTGTCGTAGGTGGCGGTGTCGAAATGCAGGCGCTTCAGTTGTTCGTCGAAGAAGGGTTCCTTCTTGTGCACCGACCAGGCGCGAAAGCGGCCCATGTGGTACGGAATGGCGCCGCCGCCATGCGGAATGATCAGTTTCAGATTCGGAAAACGGGTGAAGACCTCGGACGATAACAAGGACGTGATGGCGATGCTTTCTTCGTTGATGAACTTCAGCGTGTAGGACAGCCGCGGCTCGCAGCTACCCGCCGAATGCACCAGCGCCGGGATGTCGAGTGCACACAATTTCTCGTAGAGCGGGTACCAAAACGGATCGCCCAGACCGGGCGGTGGCGCAGCGTCGCCCTCGGTCGGGTCGGGGTTCAGCAGGCAGCCGATGAAGCCTTGTTCCTTAACGCGGAACTCCAGCTCGGCAATGCAGTTCCCGGGCAAGGTGTCTCGGTACTGGGGCAGGCCCGCCACTGCGCGGAAACGCGTCGGGAACATTTGCACCGTGCGGTGGACCAGGTCGTTCATGTGCTGAGTCCAGAGCGCCGTTACCTTGGCTGGCTTGACCGAGTGCATCTGCATGTAGGGCCGCGGGGACAGGAACTGTATGTCCGTTCCGACCTTGTCCATGATGTCGACGATGGTCTGCCCTGCCTTGCGCACCGACTCGTCGGGCAGCGTGGGCGGAAAGGCCGGGTTGGCGCGGCTGGCTACCAGCTCCGCCATGAACTTGTAGCTTTCCGGTGGCACGACCACATGGGCGTGTGAGTCAATAATCAGTGGCATGGGATGGTCTTTCGGTAGTTCGGAGAGTTCAGAATTTGTAGACTTCCAGCGTGCGTGCACCGGCGCGGATGCGTTCCAGGATGGCGGCCTCCTTGGCCTCTCGCGCCTGTGCCGCGGCCACAACCCCGGCCGCGCGTGCACGGGGAATAGCCACCACACCGTCGGTGTCGCCGACGATCAGGTCGCCCGCATGCACAGTGAGGTCGTCGAAGAGCACGGGGAAGTTGATCCAGCCGCGCGCGCCGTAATCCTTGCCCGTGCCGCGCATGCACAGCCCGCGCGCAAAAACAGGCAGCCCAAAGTCAGCCAGGATCGCACCGTCGCGCACGCAGCCGTCGATGACCAGCCCGGCCAGCCCCCGTGTCTTTGCTGCGCAAGACATGATTTCGCCCCAATAGCCAAAGTCGTAACCGCCGCTCACATGCACCACCAGCACGTCGCCGGGCTGCGCAACATAGATCGCGCGGTGCAACCACAGGTTGTCGCCGGGTGGAGAGTGCACCGTGACGGCGGATCCGCACAGACGCATGGCAGGCGACACTGGCTTGATGGCCGATGGCATCACGCCGATGCGGCCTCCGGCTTCATGCAGCGTAGACGTTGGCAGCGACGCCGCAGCGGCAAGCGTTTCGGCCGAAGGGCGCTCGATGTCGTTGCGGATGGTCGAGCCGGCAGGTGTTTCGGCTTCATCACTCATGGTTTGACCTCACGTGTCTGCAACTGGTGATAGCGATGCCTGACACGCGCGTCACGCAAACTCATGCCGTCGCGCACTGAAGCGCGGATGGCATCCTCGGCAGCCTGGATCTCCTCTGCTGTGGCCAGTATCTTCTCCTCATGCTCTTTGGGAATCACGACCACGCCGTCCGCGTCGCCACGCAGCAAATCACCCGGCGAAATGCGTGCGCCACCGATGGTCACCGGTACCTGCGTCGCCTCGACCTGCACGCGGTCCTTGCCGGTGCGCATCCAGCTGTCGCGGCTGTAGACGGGGTAGCCAAGTTCGAGGCACAGCGCCACGTCGCGGTTGATGCCGTCAATTACCGTACCAGCGATACCCTTACGGTGCGCGAGTTCGGTCAGGATATCGCCCCACACGGTGACATCCTCGCGACCACCGTTGTCCAGCACGATCACGCTGCCGGGCGACACATCGTCCAGGTAGTCACCTACGGTGCCAGGTGGCGAGGCGGCCGGTCCGTAGAGCAGCGTCCAGGCGCGGCCCGCCATGCGGAAATCGCTGGAGCGAGGCTTGACCTTGTAGCACTGGCCCAGAATGCCGTGGCGGTCCAATGCGTCGCTGAGGGTGGCGGTATCCAGCTTCGACGCGCGTAGGACGTTGGAGTCGGTCATCTTCTATCTCCTGAAAGCGCCTCAGCGCAGCATGTGTTCGTAGTCGGCGCCCATGACCGTGCTGATGGGCGTACCGGCAAGCAGGGCCTTGGCCATGGCGGCCTCGCGGGCGGCGATTGCTTCGGCTGCGTCCAGCACACGTTCCACGTCTGCGGCCGGGATGAAGGCGGCGCCACTGGCATCGGCAATCACGTAGTCGCCGGGCTGCACCGACACTTCCCCGATGGTCACAGGCTGGTTGGTGAACGCCTCTGCCACGCGCCCACGCGCGGTGCGCGCGGTGAGCGATCGGCAGTAGATGGGAAAATCGTAGGCGCGCGCTTCGTCGATGTCCCGCACCGGTCCGTCGGCTACCACACCTGCGACGCCGCGCAGCTTGGCGCCGAGCGTCAGAATGCCGCCCCAGCAGCCGGCATCGATGCCCGTGCGCTGCTCCACCACGATCACGTCGCCTGCTTGCGCAAGCTCGATGGCCGTGGTGCCAAGGTGGCGCGGTGGCGTTCCCGCCGGAAGCGCCGGCGCCTGATCGGCGGGCACGAGCCGCAGCGTCACCACGCGTCCGGCGATACGGCGTTGCGTGGCGCGTTGTTCCAGCCCACTGGCCACACGGGTGCGCAGACCCAACTTGTCCATTGCATCGGAGACAGCGCAGCAGTCCAGCCGATTGAGGCGTTTGACGGGATCGTCCATGTCAGCTTTCATGTGCTGGCGCATAACGCAGTCGGAGTTCGCGCTTGAGAAGCTTGCCGCTCGGGTTCTTGGGAAGCGCGTCGGCCAGGATCACGCGCTTGGGCGTCTTGAACGGCGCCAGCCGTCCGGCGCACGCCGCGATGACGTCGGCCTCGTGGAGCTTGTGGCCTTGCTTGGCCACCACCACGGCAACCACGGCTTCGATCCAGCGCGGGTCGGGCAGGCCGATCACCGCCACCTCCGACACCCCCGCGATGGCGTACAACGCCTCCTCCACCTCGCGGCTGGAGACGTTCTCGCCGCCGCTCTTGATCATGTCTTTCTTGCGGTCCACCACGGTGATGTAGCCCTCGTCGTCCACGGTCGCCAAATCGCCGCTGTGAAACCAGCCACCCAGGAGGGCCTCGCGGGTTCGCTCTTCGTCCTGGAAATAGCCTGACAGCAACTGCGGAGAGCGGTGCACGATCTCGCCAACCTCACCCGGTGGCACATCGCGCATGTCGTCGTCGACGACGCGTGTCTCGACGTTCAACGCCGGCCGACCCGCCGAGCCGGCCTTGCGCAACTGGTCCTCCGGCTTGAGCACCGTGGCAACGGGCGCAATCTCGGTCTGGCCGTAGAGGTTCCACAGGCGCACCTGCGGCAGCCGGGCCTGGATTTCCTTGAGTACCGGCACCGGCATGATGGACGCGCCGTAGTAGCCCTTGCGCAACGCAGAGAGATCCGTGCCATCGAACGTTTGCGCACGCAGCAGCGAAATCCATACCGTTGGTGGCGCAAAAAAGGAGCTGACGGCGTTCGCCGCCAGCAAGGACAACAGGTTATCCGCCGTGGGCTTGCCGGTGATGATGTTCGTGGCGCCCACATAAACGGCCGGCCCGAGGAACACGTCGAGCTGCGCGCAGTGGTACAGCGGCAAGGCGTGCAGGATGCGGTCGTGTTCGATGATCTCGGCGTCCACCAGGCAGGTCACGTACTCGGATATCACGGCCGCATGGGTGAGCATCGCGCCCTTGGGCCGCGACTCGGTACCGCTGGTGTAGATGATCTGCGCCAGCATGTCGCCGGACAGCGTGCGTACGGGCGCTTCGCCTTGCTCCAGCAACGCGCCGAAGGGGACCAGGCCCGGCACCGGGTCCGTCGGGTCTTCGCTTGGCAGCCACACCAGTTCGCGCACCGCAGTGCCGCTGCTCGCCGCGTGCCCAAGGGCTGCTAAACCGGAGTCCACGCATAACAGGCTGGCACCAGAATGTTCCAGAACATAGCGCGCCTCCTCTGCGTTCAGCATGAAGTTGATCGGCACCAGCACCGCGCCCAGGCGTGCCAGTGCGAAGCGCAGCGCCGCAAAGGCATGCGAGTTTCGGGCAATCACCGCGACGCGGTCACCAGCCTCCACACCGTGCGCGGCGAAGCCGCCAGCCAGCCGGTTGCAGATGTCGTCGAACTCGGTGTAGGTCCAGTCTGTGGATCCGCAGCGGATGGCGAGCTTGCGCGGATAACGCATCCGCGTCCTGCGCAACAGGTCACCGAGTGTCTGGCGTGTCATGTCGCCGTGCATGGAAAGCTCCTTGTTCATTGAAATCAGCTCTCTTCGATCACTGCGACGGCTTCGAGCTGCAGCAGCATGCCGCTCTGCAGGTCGTACACCAGCGTGTGGCGTGCCGGGCGGTCGTGCGGGTCGGGGAAACACTGCAACCACTCGGCGTTGATATGTTCACGTGCGCTACTGTCCTTGAGATAGGCGGTCAACCGAACGACATGCTCCAGCCTTGCGCCCCCAGTCTGCAGCAGCGTGCGCAGGTTGGCGAAGGCGAAGCGCGCTTGCGATGCCGCGTCGGCACCCAGCTTGCCTGTGCTCGGATCCACGCCCGGGATGCCGGACGAATACAGCATGTTGCCCACGCGCGCGCCCATGGGAATGGGCGCGCCGCCATGGGTCACGCCGGGAACTTCAAGCGAACGGGGACGACGGGATTGCATGATTACGCTTTCTTTAAAGGTTCAGGCTGCGACGCGGGGCAGCCGGTCAATGAGAGGCTGGCTGCCCGGCAGTTCGGCACGCTTCGCTCAATAGCAGTAATCGGGCGCGACACGCTCGACCAAGCGCAGCATGGCCGCCCAGTCCCGGGAGTAGTCAGGATTCGTGGCCTGGATTGCCGCCTTCGAATCGGTGATCGACTGCTCGGTGATCCTGCGGACGGTGACGCCGTGGCCCAAGGCGGCAACCTGGATTTCGCACGCACGCTCCAGGACGTGGATGAAGTAGAAGGCCTCCGCCACACTTCTGCCGGCCACCAGCAAGCCGTGGTTGCGCAGGATCATCATGGCGCGCGGGCCGAGGTCCGCCACCAGGCGCGCCTGCTCCTCAGGACGGATCGCGATTCCCTCGAAGTCGTGGTATGCGATGCGGCCCATCAAGATCGACGCGTGCTGGCTGATGGGCAACAAACCCTCCTCGTGCGTCGAGACGGCCACGCCGGCGCGTGTATGCGTGTGCAGCACACAGTCCACATCGTGGCGTGCCGCATGGATCGCGCCATGGATGATGAAGCCGGCCACATTGATGCCCAGGCCGACGGGATCGTCCAGTACCTTGCCCTGGATATCGACTTTCACGAGGGAGGACGCCGTGACTTCTTCGTAGAGGTATCCGAACGGATTGATCAGGAACGCCTCTTCTCCCGGTACCCGCAGCGATATGTGCGTGTAGATGGAGTCGGTCCATTTGAAGTGCGCGATCACCCGATACAGCGCGGCGAGTTCGGTCCTCGCGCGCCACTCGCTACCGGCCACCCGATTTTTCAACGCATTTTCGGACGATGCGTCCAGTCGCTTCATGGGGGTCAACACATTGGCTCCTTGATTTGTCCGGCTTGTCTTTCGAACCACACACGCTCTACGGTCCTGTTCTTGCAGCTGTCGGGAAGCGCTCCGCCCAGTAGCTGCAGGATGTTGCCAACCGCCTGGCGCGGAACGGCGGCCTCTGCTTGAACGGTGTGTCCTACCGCATGGGGTGTGAGGATGACGTTGGGCAGCTCGCGCAGGGGATGGTCGGCAGGCAGTGGCTCAACTTCGAACACGTCGAGCGCCGCGGCGGCAATGCGCCCGGACTTAAGCGCTTCGAGCAGGGCGTTTTCCTCAATCAAACCGCCACGCGCTGTGTTGATCAGAAGTGCGCCGGGCTTCAGGTGCTGCAACTGTTCGGCATTGAGCAGATGTCGGCGGCTGGCGTCCAGGCTGGTCATCAGGATGACGACATCGCTCGTGGCAAGCAGTTCGTGGAGGCCGACCAGACGAACGCCCGGCAGGTCGGGCGATTGAGCGCGGGTAAACACCTGCACGTCGGCTTGCCACGGGACCATTCTCAGAATGATTTCGCGGGCAATTCCTCCCGATCCGATGATGCCAACGGTGCGCCCCTTCAGCATGCGGCGATAGGGGGCCACGGCTTTCAGCAGCACACGCAACTGCGCCTCCGTTTCCCGCAGCTGGTACAGAAGCACGAGCAGCAGCATGATCGTTGCTTCTGCCATGCTCTCGCGGTTTTCCGCCACCTCACCGTTCACGACGGGGATGCCGCGGCGGGTTGCTTCCGGAATGTCGATCCATTCGTGCCCGAGCAGCGGCGAGACGATGGCCCGCAGCCGGGGCATGGCGTCCATCTGTTCACTGCCGCAAGGGGTGACGAGGCAGACCAGCAGCGTGATTTCGGAGATCCACGGCACCGCCAGCAGGTCGGTCGCGATGCAGGTGCGGGCCATCCGGCCATGGCCGGCCAGCGCATGCGCGATGTCCTGCATCAGCGGACCCGCCCGTTCAGGGCCGACGAGGGCGACCAGCTCTTGCGCCATCAGTCGGCCTTGATGTTGTGCTTGCGGATCACCTCACCCCAGCGGGCGCGCTCGGCGCGTGCAAATGTCATCAGCTGATCGGGAGTGCCGGGGATGGCCTCCACGCCCAGGGCATCAAGGCGCGTTTTCACTTGCGGGGAGTTCAGAGCCGCATGCAATGCTTCGTGGAATTTGACCCGCATGTCCGGCGGCGTGGCGAGCGATGCCATGACCGCCTGCCATGCCGTTGCCTCGAAGTTCGGGTATCCCTGCTCGTGGAAAGTGGGCACGTCCGGCACTGCCGCCGAACGCTGGATGCTGCCCACCGCGATGCCGCGGATCTTTCCCGCAGCGACAAAGGCCTTGGCACTCGCGACGTCAACCATGGCCACCATGATCTGGCCTGCCATGAGGTCGTTTATGGCGGGACCACCGCCTTTATATGGCACGTGGGACATCGGCACGCCTGTCATGTCCTTGACGAGTTCGCCTGCAAGGTGGTGGGGGGTTCCCAGACCTGAGGAGGCGTAGGGCACGGAGTCGCGCTGGCTTTTACCCCATGCAATGAATTCCTTCAGGTTGTTGACCGGGAGACTGGGCGATACAGCGAGCATCACCGGTACGCGCGCGAACAGACTGATGGGAGCAAAGTCCTTTTCAGGGTCATAAGGAATCTTCCCCATCAAATGCGGCATGGTGGCGAGGGTCGCGAAATCCGCGTTGAACAGCATCGGAGTCCTCGCGGTAGCGACATACTGCGCCGCGATGGTGGTTCCCGCGCCGGGCTTGTTGGTCACCACAATCGACCGGCCCAGCGTTTTCGATATCTGTTCGGCAATCATTCGTCCTACCGCATCGGCGCTGGATCCGGGAGGGAAACCAATCACGTATTCGACCGGCGCGTTATCTTGGGCCCACAGCGATGGCGCAAGAAGTGACGTCAAAGCAGCCGCGGTTGCCGAGCGACGACGGAGAGAAAAGCTTCTCATGGGTGTCTCCAAAAAAGTGAAATAGAGCGCGGGGAAATCGCTCGGATGGCAGGCATGTTTTCAAAAAGCATGGCGCATTCTAAATTGAATTCAATTTAGAACTCAATATAGTAGAAACCCTGATATTGAATTCAAAAATGAATGCGCCACCGGTTTACACTGCCGCTGTTGTAATCTTGCGCGGCTTTTCGGCTGCTTACGCCATGAACGCCATCGTTTCGTTTGCCCCCCCGCAGAAGGCCAAGGCACTGGAACGCACGCTTCAGCACCTGCGCGCGAAGGTCATATCAGGCGGCCTGATGCCCGGCGAGCAGATCCGCCAGCAGGAAATGGCGGAAGAACTGGGTGTCAGTCGCGTGCCGCTGCGTGAAGCATTGAATGTCCTGGCCGATCAGGGTCTGCTGATCCATCGGCCGAATTCAGGCTACTTCGTGGCCAAGCGCGCGCAGAACGAGCTGGCGCAGATCAGCCGGATGCTGCAACTGCTGGAGGACGAACTGGTCGCGTCCATCGCATGGCCGGATGACGAGTACATCGCGCGCATGGTGTCGCTGAACGCCGACATGCGTGCGGCGGCGACCTCGGCGGACTGGACCCCCATGATCGTCTTGAACCGGGAATTCCATCACCTCATGTTCGCGTTGTCACCTTACCGCCTGATCTTTGAGGAGGTGACGCGGCTGTGGCCCCTGGCAGACACCTTCATCTCGACAACGATGTCGGCGCGGGATGCGCGCTTGCGCACCGTCGATGAACACGACCGCATCATCGAAAGCCTGCGACGCCAGGACCCTGCCCATTGCCTGGCCGTGATGCAGGAGCACCGCGCCAGTACCGCAAGTGGCCTTGGACTCACACTGCCGCGTCCATGCCGGGGAAATACTGGCTGAGAATGTGGCCAAGGTCATCCACGGTGTCGTTTTTGGCGTCGCTGTAGAAAACGGAATTTAAAGCACGTTAAGCCCCAGGCAGTGGCCGGGGTCCCCTCGTTTTCAGTGCAATAACTGGCGGTACGCAAACCCAGCAGTGACGCGGGGGTGCCGTGGGTAGAGTGTTGATTTCATTGACTTTCCTGTTCACTTTCAAAACCTGGATTTACGGCGTCAAACCGTGATCGGTTTTATCCATTGGTGCCAGTTATCGGTGCCCCTTGTGACGGCAGGATTTGCTCGGCATAGCGGTCAACCGGGAAGCGAAACACGCCCCGCAAGTTGATGCTCTCCAGCCTGGTGGGCGCAATCTTTCCGATCAGTTCCGGTGGAATGACTTGGCGGCGGTTGGACCAACGATCCAGGACAGCTTGCATCTGCGACGTGTTCCATGCCATCACGATGTTGGCCATAAGGCTCAAGGCGTCGGCCACGGCCTGCATCTCATCCACGCGTTTGGCCTGTGCCGGGTTGATCCGGCCGGTATAGATGGCACGCTTGAGCGCGTTGACAGCCTCGCCGCGGTTGAGCACCCGGCGCAATTCGTTTCTAAACGCATCTTTGACAAAGTAGTCCGCTAGAAACGCCGTGCGCAGCAACCGGCCCAGTTGCACGCCAGCGTCGTAGATCGGATCGCCTTGGGCGGCAGAGCCAAATCGTGCCAACGCAGCCACTGCACTGGCGTGCCCACTCATTACCGAGGCCGCCAAGTGAACCAGGCTGTCCCAATGCTTCTCTATCAATGCAATGTCAACATTGGCCTCGCACACAGCAGC
>JANXLW010000159.1 GCA_025354965.1 Betaproteobacteria bacterium | reverse complement strand
GGGAAGACATGCCAAGGAACGGCGAGGCAGTGCATGCCGTTTTTGATGCATTTGTGGATCCCAAGCCGGTTAGTGCGATGGCTTTTCCCCTGTTGGTCAACCAGCGTGTGGTGGGGGTTCTGACCCTCGCGGGTCTGAGCCGAAGACAATTCAGCAGCAGGCTGTCCGCCTCACTGCATCGGACGGCCAATCTGGTCGGTCATGCCATGTATGAGGCCAGTTCACTCTGGCAAATGCGTCAGATTACTGATTTTTTTGCCCGCACGCCGTTCGAACGCTTCGGGCAATACGATAAAGAGAATGCCCACAACCCTTTGGGTACCGTTAGCCGCTGCTTGGCTAATGTTTTTCTCTGTCGCGGCGTCCACATTTGGCTTACCGATCGGTTTGACAAAAAAAGGCATAAGCTTTACGGCAACAATTTGGCGACCTCAAGCGGGTTAAACCCGACCTACCTGCATCTCGATGCCAAGGCCACTGGCGATGAAGTGCTACGACTAAGTCAGCCTTTTTTGGCATTCGCGCGCGAACTGTGCGATCCATCGAAGAATCTGCCACGGTATGCTTTACCGCAAGCACGTTTCGCTGCGAAGGAGACTGGCGACTCCGCTCGCCCGTATGGCGGCTACACACTGACCAATGCGCTAAGTGGCCTTTGGCTCCCACTTGAATTTGTGCCAACTATCGATGAGAAAAAAGTTTTTCCAAATCAGATCGGTCTTCGTCAACGCATCTTCGAAGAATACGGGTTCCATGATTTGGCTACGCTTGCATTGATTCAGGAGTCACCGGGTGGGGATGAGGCTTGGGTCGGTGGTGTAACCCTGCACGACGTCCCGATCGAGTTGGTCAGTCCTGACGCCCCGCATCCCAAGCCTTGGCCGGACGCTTGGCAGGCCGTAGCTGCCCATGTGCAAACCTTCCTGCCTAACCTGCTCAGTCAAGTAGAGATCCTCAATCGTCCATTGGATGACATGCGACGGTTCTTGCTTCATGAGGGACGGGCTGAATTGCAAAACGTGCGTGAGCGAATTTACACCTTGGTTAAAGGGGAGACGGGTGTTCTTTCGCCGGATGGTTTGCTCCGTGCACAACTGCGCAATTACCTTCGCCACAGTGCCAACCTCAACGATGATGCCCGCTCGCTCGAAAAGCAATTGGGATCACTTTGGACAGCTATTCGCGATTTGGACAGTGACACTAAACTATATCGTCTCGATGCCTTGGTGCATGCTATCGATGACCACCGCGAGTTGGCCCAGATGGGATTTGAGATGGCCTCCGGAGAGGACTTTGTGGACGTAGAAGCCAGTGTGCGGGAATTGCTGAGTCCGCACGAAGACGAGCTGCGCCGTCGTGGTGTGCACGCCAGCATTGAGGGTTTTGATAAACCGGTCAAACTCTGGGTTCATGTATTGTGGTGGGAGCGAATCATCTCCAACTTGGTGGACAACGCTGGCAAATATGCTCTGGAGAGTTTCGAGGTGCGGTGGCTACCAGAGAGTAAAACCCTGCGATTCAGCAACACGGCTTCGTACGATAGTGAGCTCGATGATCCAGAAAAGTTGTTTCTCAGAGACGTGCGGGGTAGTTCAGCCCCGGCCATGGGCGAAGGCGTGCGTGGCCAAGGCTACGGCCTTTGGGGTACCAGACTTATGTGCAAGCTTGCCGGGCTTAGGCTCACGTTGAACGTTGTAGGTCAACAGGTGACAGTCCGCACGACCCGTGGGCGCCCCTGGAAAGGCGCTCGTTACCATTTTGATCTGCAGTTGCCCAGTGGCGGGCGCTTGCGCTAACCAATGGAAGCCCTCATGACTGCACCGCTAAGACGCATTAATATTCTATGGCTCGATGACATGTTGGAGCAGCAAAGCAACTAGTTTGTGCGGCTGGAAAACTACGTGCATCAAACTCACGCCACCATTCAGTTCATCAAAGTGACGCGAATTGAGCAGTTCGCGGAGCAGCTTAAGCAGCGATCCCAATGCACCCTTGAAGACGAGCGGTACATCGACTGGATTTGGCTAGACGTGATGATTAAGCATTTCAAAAAAGAGCCGAGGTTTGACTCGCTTGGTTTTGATGTGCTTCAGCACGCGCAGCTTGCAGGGGCACAGATCCTGGCGCTGATGCAAAATGCATACTACCGCGACACTCAACCCCTGTGGCTTCGGTCATACCGTCTCCGCCGAACGACGCTATTAACCAGCTTTGATATTCAAAGTGAATGGAAGGCGGAAGTTGATGAGGGTGTCAGAGACGACCAGAGGACTTTCTCCGCTATCACGAAGAAGCTGATTTTCGGTACAAGTATTGTGGAGCCGGATCAAACCTTAAAAGAGCATCTGACCGAAAGAATCGCGCTGATTACACAAGAACTTGCCGCGATTTCTACTGCGAAAGCGGGAGGTGCCACATGAACCTCATACCGTCCGGCAAGCGAGGTTCATCCCAAACGACGCCGCCACCCGACAGGTTTTTGCAGTTTGTTCGTGCCCTGGGGTGGATTATGGCGTTGGCCCTGTTTCTCGTCACGATGGCCTTGGTGTGGAGGTTGGCCTCGGCGACGGTGATGCCGTCAACCAACCCGTCCGTGCCTACAGGGGCAACGCAAGCGGCTTTAATCGACAAGAGGGCTGACGCGCCAACACATATCACGCCTGCTGCGCAGCCCGCGTCTGGGTTAAAGAACGGCAAACCGGAAACTTCGGAGAGGCCCGGTTCATATGGTGAGGCCGTAGCGCCCAAGCCACCGGCAGCAGAGGAGCCCAAGCCGGCTGTTGCAGACGTTATTTCAGCGCTAAGTGCCGCAGTTGCAGTGATGACCTTGGTGCTCGCATTGGGTGTTCCTTGGTTTTACGACAAGATTGATGCTGTCCGCGAAATTGGAGCAGAGGCTAAGAAGACGGTCGAGGACGTGTACCACCTTCAAGACAAACTTTTGTCGCTCCAAGATCTGCAAACCGGGTGGATTGCTGCTCAATCAGCGGTGATACGGTGGTTAGACAGCATGGGCAAGCCCGCGGCTAGTTCGGCGCAGCTCATCGGTCTGTACCTTCAGGCTTTGCAGTCTGAAGAAGATGCAACGCGCCGCGATGCTTTTGGGTTTCTCCTACGCCAACCTTGGCCAGAGCCCTTAAATTTAATGGGCGAGTCAGTCACCACGCCCCTTTGGCGCTATCAACTGGCATGCCATAGGCACCATGCGCTCTACCAGCACGTTCCGCCAGAGCGCGTTTGGACGCAGACGAATTTGTGGTGCCTGTTTTGGGACCCTGTGGAGATCAAGCGTTTTAACAGTTCAGATCCGCCACCGCTGCCGACTCTGGCCGAGGGCGTGCCTCCCTTGCCCGCGTGATATGTGGCAAACCAAGAAGCCACGCGCTCTCGTCGCCAGACAATGACCAATCCGCTCCAACACCTCATCGACAACAACCGCGACTGGGCCAGCGCCATGGTGGCGCAGCGCCCCGGCTTTTTCACCAGCCTGTCGCAACAGCAGAACCCGCGCTATATGTGGATTGGCTGCTCCGACAGCCGCGTGCCGGCCAACCAGATCACAGGGCTGGAGCCTGGCGAGGTGTTTGTGCATCGCAATGTGGCCAACGTGGTGGTGCATAGCGACCTCAATGCGCTGTCCACCATCCAGTACGCGGTGGACATGCTGGGCGTGGCCCACGTGATCGTGTGCGGGCATTACGGCTGCGGCGGTGTGCAGGCCGCCTATACCAATACCCGCGTGGGCCTGGCTGACAACTGGATCCGCCACATCCAGGACGTGCACGATCAGCACCGCGCCCTGCTGGAGGCTGCGTCCGAGGCGCACCGCCTGAACATGCTGTGCGAGCTCAATGTGGTCGAGCAGGTGGTTAACGTCTGCCAGACCACCGTGCTGCAGGACGCATGGCAGCGCAGCCACCCGGTCATGGTGCATGGCTGGGTCTATGGCGTGCACGACGGCCTGCTGCATGACCTGAGCATGTCGGTTTCAGCGCCCGGGCAGCTGGAAGCCGCGCGCCAGCAGGCTCTGAAGGCGATTTTCGATAGAAAAAGGCAATAAGTTGCTGTCAAGCCTTCATTTTTAGCTATATGAACAATGGCAATATGTTTCCGCAGCGCCTTGACTCACCGTTGGCCTATGACATTGCCAAGGCCATGATGGATGGATTTAACCGCCACTATCGTTTGTTTCGCACCGAATCATCCCGAGCCAAGCATCGTTTTGAAACCGCAGACTGGCACGGGCAACAGCGCGCCCAGCGTGAACGGATTGAGTTTTACGACCTGCGGGTTAAAGAGTGTTCGACCCGACTCGAGCGCGAGTTCAAGGCGGGGGACCAGGCCATGGACATCTGGCAACAGGTCAAGCTGCATTACATCGGGCTATTGGTCAACCACCATCAGCCTGAATTGGCAGAGACGTTTTTCAACTCGGTCACTACCAAAATATTGCATCGCACCCACTTTCACAACGATTTCATTTTTGTCCGCCCCGCGGTCAGCACTGAGTACATTGAAAATGGCGAATCCGAAGTACGCCCGACCTATCGTGCTTATTACCCCAGGCTTGACACTCTGGCAAATGTGCTGGCGCAAATCATTCAAGATTTTGGCTTGCGCCTTGAGTTTGAAAACGTGGAGCGCGACACCGGTTTTGTGGTCGATGCCATTGGCGTTGTTGTCACAGATGTGAAATTGCGTGCCAACTTTCAGATACAGGTGTTAACCAGTTTGTTCTTTCGCAACAAGGGTGCTTATATCGTCGGCAAACTGATCAATGGCTTCAGTGAATTTGCTTTTGCCTTGCCGATTTTGCACCGGAAAAGCCTGCCTGGTGCCAGCGACAGTCAACCTAAACTGGTGATTGACGCGGCGCTGATCGGGGAGGACGATTTGCTGATGCTGTTCAGCTTTGCGCGTGCTTACTTCATGGTGGACATGGAAATCCCGTCCGCTTATGTGCAGTTTCTGCGCAGCATGATGCCGCGCAAGCCGCGCAATGAAATTTACAGCGCCTTGGGCCTGCAAAAGCAGGGCAAGACCCTGTTTTACCGTGACTTTTTGCACCACCTGCGCCATTCCAGCGACAAGTTTCGCATCGCGCCGGGCATCAAAGGCATGGTCATGTTGGTGTTCGACCTGCCGTCTTTTCCGTATGTGTTCAAGGTGATCAAAGATTTTTATCCCCTTCAAAAAGACACCACCCGCGAGCAGATCAAAGGCAAATACCTGCTGGTCAAACAGCATGACCGGGTGGGCCGGATGGCCGATACCCTGGAATACAGCGAGGTCGCTTTTCCGTGTTTCCGATTTGAAGATGAACTGATCGAAGAACTCCAAAAATTCGCGCCCAGCCAGTTGGAGATCAGCGACCGTGACGAAGATGGACAAGTGGAGGTCATCATCAAGCATCTTTACATCGAGCGGCGAATGATCCCGCTCAACATTTATCTGCAAGAGGCTTTTGATGCTGGCGGCGCTGACCCGGCAGCCACAGGACCCCTAGCGTTGCGGGGCCGTGAGCAAATTGAGCGCGGGGTGGTCGAATACGGGAACGCGATCAAAGACTTGATGGCCGCCAATATCTTTCCGGGCGACATGTTGTGGAAAAACTTTGGCGTCACCCGCCACGGCAAGGTGGTGTTTTATGACTACGATGAGATTGAATACATCACCGACTGCAACTTTCGGGTAGTGCCGTGCCCGCGTACCGAAGAAGAAGAGCTGAGCGGCGAGGTCTGGTACAAAGTAGGCCCAAAAGACGTGTTTCCCGAAACATTTGGACCGTTTTTGCTGGGAAACCCTGCCGTGCGTAAAGCCTTTATGCTGCACCATGCAAATCTGCTGGATGCGTCCTTCTGGCAAAGCCACAAGGAGCGAATTCTGGCCGGGCAGTTGCTGGACGTTTTTCCCTATGAGCGCGAGAGAAGTTTTTCAAACTTGACGGAGATTAACCATGCCTATTGATTCCAATGCCTCAGTGAATGACCCTGTGGTGATCGTGGGCGCAGCGCGCACGCCCATGGGCGGCTTCCAGGGCGATTTTTCATCGCTGGCCGCGCATGACCTGGGCGGGGCCGCCATTCAGGCAGCCGTTGAACGCGCCGGTGTTTCGCCCGCGCTTGTCACAGAAGTCCTGTTTGGCAATTGCCTGATGGCGGGCCAGGGCCAGGCGCCCGCGCGCCAAGCGGCGTTCAAAGGCGGTTTGCCCATTAGCGCGGGCGCAGTCACGCTCTCCAAAATGTGCGGCTCGGGCATGAAGG
>JANXLW010000088.1 GCA_025354965.1 Betaproteobacteria bacterium | reverse complement strand
CTTCCAGACTGAGCAGCAACTTATGCGCCAGCTCGGCGCGTTGCTGCATGGGTAAATGCAAGGCGGCTTGTTCAAGTGTTTCGGTGTTCATGGATAGCCCTTTATGACAGCAGCGATGCCACATTTTGCGCGATGCGGGTTTGCAGTTCCAGCGCCTGTGCGTTGAGCACTTCCAGTTCTTCGTTCAACGCCACAAGCTGTTCATTGAAATCCTCGTCACTCACATCCTCACCCGCAGCCACGCCCACATAGCGCCCAGGGTTCAGCGACCAGCCCTGCGCCTCGATTTCTTGCAACGTGGCCACTTTGCACAGCCCAGCCACGTCGGCATAGGCAGGCGTATTGCCAAACACCTCTTTGATCTTGGCCAAAGCGTCATCGCCACCAAACGTGGTGTCCAGGGCTTCGCCCCGGTACAGGCGCACCAGATTGGCAATAAAGCCGACTTGCGCATCCGTCCAGTTGCGGTGGGCGCGGTCCACTTGCCGGTAGATGTGGCGGGCATCAATAAACAGCACGGTGTCGGCGCGGGCCGTGTTGGCCTTGCCCTTGTCCAGAAACCACAGCGTGACCGGCAAGGTGACGGTGTAAAACATGTTGGGGCCAACGGCCACCATCACGTCCACGGCCCGGGCTTCAATGAGTTGCTGGCGTAGGGCCTGCTCGGAGCTGCGGGCGTCAGACGCAGAATTGGCCATGACGAAACCGGCGCGACCCTTTGCGTTCAACGACGAGTAGAAAAGCTGAATCCACAAGTAGTTGGCGTTGTCGGTGCGCGGCAGGCCAAACGGGAAGCGGCGCGGTTTACCGCTTGCATCCATGCCCACCATGTCGGTGAGGCGCTCTTTGTCCACCGCGTTCACATTGAACGGCGGGTTGGCCAGCACAAAGTCGAACGCTCCGGTGGCGTTGTGCGGGTCGTCGTAATAGCTGTTGACGTTGCCACCGTGGCGAATCTGGCCTTCCAGTCCATGCACTGCCAGGTTGAGGCGGCACAGGCGGCCGGTTTCATCGGTCTTTTCGACGCCGCAAATGGCCAGCTCGGCAGCGGGGTTCTTTTGGTGTTCGGCCACAAAGCGGGCCGACTGCACAAACATGCCGCCCGAGCCACAGGCCGGGTCCAGAATGCGGCCATGAAAGGGTTCGATGACTTCGGTCAGCAGTCGCACGATGCTTGATGGCGTGTAGAACTCGCCGCCGCCCTGGCCCTCGGTCATGGCGAACTCGCCCAAAAAGTATTCGTAAATGCGCCCAAAGGCGTCGTAGTCCAGCGTTGCCGGAATCTCGGAAACTTTTTTGAGCAGCTCTTTGAGAAGGGTGCTGGTGAACAGGTTGAAGGTCTTGGGCAGCACACCGGCCAGGGTGGGGTTGTGCTGCTCAATCTCGCGCATGGCGGCGTTGACCTTGGCACCAATGTCGGCAGACTCGGGCAGGGTCAGCAAAAAGTCAAACCGCGCCTCGGGGCTGAGGTACAGCACGCTTTCTGCCTGATAGGCGGTTGGGTCATCCACCCGGCTGGCGCGGCGATTGGTGCTGCCAGCGGCATCCAGCTTGGCGCGCAGTGCGGCAAACCGCACTTCGGCAAAGCGCAAAAAGATCAAACCCAGAATGGGGCCGGAATATTCCTGCGGTTTGAGGCCCGAATTGGCGCGGAACTGGTCGGCAGCATCCCACAGGCGTTTTTCAAGCGTGGTGGTGGCGCTGTCTTTTTCTGAGGGGGCGATCCATTGCATATTCAATTCCCTGTCTGGCAGGCTTTTCCTGCGAATGCCATGAGTTGGCGGCATTACCTGTTTACCCGTTCAATTATGGCTGACTGGCGCTGGTTCTTTGGGGTTCTGGTAGGCTGAAAAGGGCCACACTTTTGCGAAACAGATTTACCCCTTCAGCAACTCGTGCAGAAAACCCAGTTTGCGGCCAATGTCTTGCAAGCTGACTTGCACTAACGCATCGTGGTGATCTTTGAGCCGCCGGTAGGTCTTCCAGTGCATACCTTTGGGCCTGCCGCCACTGCCATTCAAAATGCCAGCCTCCCAGCCGAGGCGCTTGCGCAGCTTGTCGGCTTTGGTTGATGCCCGGTCACCGACGCCCTCTTTTTGCGTGGCATAGCCCAACCCACCACACTGGCGGCAGGCAAAGTTCCTGCCAGGCGCGTACAGCACCGCCACCCGCTTGCTGCACCGTGGGCAGGTAAACCAGTAGCGCTTCCCGCCCAGGTGGCAAGGCGTGGTTTGCGTCTGCACCCGTTGTTCGACCACTTCGCCGGTAGTCTTCACGCGGAAGGACAGCACCATACTTTGCCAGTCCACCCGGATAGTGATGCCCGCGACCTGACGGTCGTTCACCAGCCATTGCCAGCTAAAGCGATTGCCCGCTACCAACAAGCCTTTGCGGGTGATCTTGCGAATGTCCAGCGGCATCGAATCATTGGTCTCCGCTTTGCCGCTGTAGCTGCTTTGGCTCCCACTTCCGCGTCCGCCCATTTTTATTCTCCGGTTTTTGCCGAAATCATTTGGCAAGTTGAACAGGGTTTGTGAATTGAAAAGCCATGAATCTGGCTGCAACCCGCATGGATGCTGGGTTTCTGGTGTTTTGCGTGTTGCTGGAAAGTACGCATGCTTTTACGGTGCGCGGTTGCCTCTGAGGTCTTTCAGCTTGATCAGCATGGCCAAAGTGCGCTCAAACTTGCGGTCCAGGTGGGTTTCGTAGCGGGAAAGCTTCTCCAGCCGGTAGGCTTGCAGCCCTTCGCCAATGGTTTGATTCACGATGGCGTC
>JANXLW010000051.1 GCA_025354965.1 Betaproteobacteria bacterium | reverse complement strand
ACGGTGCTCATCGTCTTCATGTTTTTGCATTCGTGGCGCAGCACCGTCATCACCGGCCTGACCTTGCCGATTGCGGTGATGGCCACCTTCATCGCTCTGTATGCTTTTGGCTTCACGCTCAATTTTCTGACCCTGATGGCCTTGAGCCTGTGCATCGGGTTGCTGATCGACGACGCCATCGTCGTGCGCGAAAACATTGTGCGCCATCTGGGCATGGGCAAGAGTCACTTCCGGGCCGCCAATGAGGGCACCGAGGAGATTGGCCTGGCGGTGATGGCAACCACTTTTGCCATCATCGCGGTGTTCATACCGATCGCCTTCATGAGCGGCATCATCGGGCGCTACTTCCTGCAGTTCGGCATTACGGTGGCGGTTGCCGTGCTGGTCTCGCTGTTTGTCAGCTTCACGGTCGATCCGATGTTGTCCTCCATCTGGCAAGACCCGCCCGGCGATCGCTTCAAACGGCTGCCGTGGCTGGGGCGAACGATGAACCGCGTTGAGCAACTGGTGGTCAGGGCGCACGAAATATATGGCGTCATGTTGACCTGGGCGCTGGCCCATCGGATCAAGGTGCTGCTGATCGCCACCGCCTTGTTCGTCGGCAGCTTCTTCATCGTCCCGCTGGTCGGCACTGAGTTCATGCCGGAAACCGATGAGGGATTCATCTCCCTGCGGCTCAACACGCCGATCGGCTCCAGCCTGGAGTACACCGACTCGAAGGCGCATCAGGTAGAAGACGCACTGAAATCTTTCCCCGAGATCGCCATTGCCGAAACCAACGTCGGTACCGACGACGGCACCAACTATGCGCGTATCAACCTGAAGCTCACGGAGCGCAAAATCACGCACCGGCGTTCGCAAAAAGAACTGGAGAAAGCCTTTCGCGCCAGGCTTGCCAGCATCGCCGGTGTCGAACTCTCGGTTGGCTGGAACAAACCGATTTTTATTTCGATACTGGGACCTGATGCACAAAAACTCACTGAGCTGTCGCAAGGCGTGATGAAGGAAGTGGCAAAAATCAAAGGTATTTCCGATCTTGAAAGCAGCGAACGGGGCGCCAATCCAACGCTGGCCGTTCGAATCAACAACGATCTTGCCAGCGACCTTGGCCTGAACACGGCGCAGATCGGCCAGGCACTGCGGCCATTGATCGCGGGCGATACGATTTCGCACTGGCAGGCTGCCGACGGCCAGAACTACGACGTCAATGTGCGTCTGCCGAAATCCGATCGACGTATCGCCGCCGATCTTGGTGACCTGTATCTGACCAGCAACCGTACCCGTGCCGACGGCACGCCGCAAATGGTGGCGCTGCGCCAGGTGGCCGACTTCGTTCCCACCTTCAGCGCGCAGCAGATCAAACGCCTGGATCTGCAGCGCCGCGTGTCGCTCTATGCCGGGGTCGAGGGTCGGCCTTCCGGTGACGCTGGCAGCGAGGTCGAAGCCCTGTTGAAAAAGATGGAGCCCGAGTTGCCGCCCGGCTACCGCTTCAACGTCGGCGGTCAAACGCAGGACATGAATGAGTCCTTTAGTGCCATGGTCGCTGCATTGGGCATGGCGGTGATCTTCATCTACCTGATCCTGGCGTCGCAATTTGGCAGTTTTGTGCAGCCCCTGGCGATCATGGCATCGTTGCCACTGGCCCTGATCGGCGTCTTTCTGGCGCTGCTCATAACCGGAACAACACTCAACCTTTTCTCCATGATCGGCTTCATCATGCTGATGGGACTGGTGACCAAGAACGCCATTTTGCTGGTTGATTTCACCAACCAGGGGGTGCGCGAAGGCAAGTCACGCAACCAGGCGATATTCGATGCCGGTCAGGTACGCCTGCGTCCGATACTGATGACCACCCTGGCCATGGTATTTGGCATGCTGCCGATGTCACTGGGCCTGGGTGACGGCGGCGAAACGCAGGCTCCCATGGGCCGCGCCATCATTGGCGGCGTGATCACGTCCACCCTGCTGACGCTGGTCGTGGTGCCGGTGCTGTACACCTACCTCGATGCCTGGGGCGCCAAAGCCAAAGCGTGGTTCACCCGCAGTTCGCATGCACCGCAGGCCAGTGCCGGTGGCGGCGCCGAACCAGTGCCGTCGGACAAGTATTCCGACTGGTAAATTTGCGGCAGTGCAATCCGTGTTTTGACCCGTGTCTGAACCTCTGACCCTGACTTCACTTCCCCTGTTTCCACTGGGCACCGTGCTGTTTCCAGGTGGCACGCTGGCGCTTCGAATTTTTGAAGTGCGCTACCTGGACATGATCGGAAAATGCCACAAGACCGGCGCGCCTTTTGGTGTGGTCACGCTGACCAAAGGATCAGAAGTGCGCCGACCCGACCCGGATGCGAGCGGTGGTAACGGCTTCGCGCAAGAGGCGTTTCACAGCGTTGGCACACTGGCCGCGATCACCGAGTTTTCAGCACCCCAGTCGGGCCTGATGGTGATTCGCTGCAGCGGCACACAACGGTTTCGCATCGCCAGCCAGCAGCAACTCCGGCACGGCTTGTGGACCGCCAATGTGTCGCAGCAAGCCGATGATCTGCCGGTCAATATTCCTGGCGACCTGCGGGGCGTTGCGAGCGCGCTGGAAAGTCTCATCAACTCATTGCATGCGCGCGCCGTGCCGCCCGAGCAAATGCCGCTGCAGCCGCCCTATTTGCTGGATGACTGCGGCTGGGTCGCCAACCGCTGGTGTGAACTGCTGCCAATGCCGATCACACTGAAGCAGCAATTGATGGTGCTGGACAACCCCTTGCTGCGGCTGGAACTGGTCAGTGATTTTCTGGCGCGCAGCGACATTGCAAGGTGACAGCAGCTTCAGCTGCGCAGTTATAACGCGTCAGCAGCACCGCCAGCAATTTCAGTTTGGTTCATGTTGTCAGAGAAAACCGATCGAGATCCACGGCAGCGCCGCCACGACCATGGTGCCGATGAGCAAAGCCACCATGTAGCCGATGATGGGGCGAATGCCGGCATCGGGATTGACGCGCCCGATGGCGCAGGCGGCGTAGTAGCCAACACCGAGCGGCGGCGCGAACAGCCCCAGGCCCATCGACAGCACCACCACCATCGCGTAGTGCACCTCGTGCACACCGAGCTGGCGCGCAATCGGGAACAGCAGCGGACCGAACAGCACGATGGCCGGAATGCCCTCCAGCACCGAGCCAAGCACCACGAAGGCCACGATGGAGACCGCCAGAAACATCGGCGCTCCGCCCGGCAGCGCGGCCATCATGTCGGCCAGCCAGCGCGAGAAACCCGACTGCGTCAATCCCCAGGCCATGGCGGTGGCGGTGCCGATGATCAGCAGAATCGCACCCGACAGCGACGCCGTGCTCACCAGCATCGGGCCCAGGCGTTTCCAGTCAAACTGGCGGTAGACGAAAAGACCCGCCAGCATGGCGTAGCCGATGCCAATGGTCGACACCTCGGTTGCCGTGGCCACGCCTTCCACCACGGCGGCCCGGATGATAAAGGGCAAAGCCAACGCCGGCAGGGCGATCACCAGCAGCCGACCGACCTCTTTCCACGGCGTGCGCTGCACCTGGCTCAGGTCTTCTTGACGGTAGCGAAACCAGACCACAAGGCACAGCACCAGGCCCAGCACCAAGGCCGGCAGCAGGCCGCCGGTAAACAGCGCCGCGATCGACACACCGGTAACCGAACCAATCGTGATCAGCACCAGGCTGGGTGGCACGGTCTCGGTCTGCGCGCCGGTGGCCGCCAGCAAGGCCACCAGTTCGCCTTCCTTCGCACCACGTTTTTTCATCTCGGGAAACAGTGCCGGGGCAATGGCCGCCATGTCGGCTGCCTTGGAGCCGGAGATGCCCGAGACCAGGTACATGGCGCCGATCAGCACGTACGACAAGCCACCCCGCACATGACCCAGCAAACCGGCCAGAAAAGCCACCATGGCGCGCGCCATGCCGGTCATCTCGATCAGCAAACCAAGAAACACGAACAACGGCACCGCCAGCAGGATCAGGTGCGACATGCCTTCGTCCATGCGACCGACGATCACCGGCAGTGGTGTGCTGGTGGTGAGCGCCAGGTAGCCGAAAGTACCCAGGCCAAAGGCAAACGCGATGGGAATACCGGCGAACACGCAGCCAGCGGCCACACCAACAAAGAAAATCAGCAGATTCAGGCGACCGAGGTCCTCGAACACAGGCCTGGCGACCCAGAACACAGCAACGATGGCGCCGACGATGACCAACGCCTGCAACGACTGTTTAAGGTTGGCTACCTGCAACAATCGCAGTGCGGCGAAGGTCGCCATCAGCGCCACACCCACCGGCAACGCCGCTGCCCGCCACACATTGGAAATCTCGAGCGCGGAGGTGGTGATGGCCTGCTCATCCGCCGCGTGTTCCCAGGCCGGCCACGCCAGCAAGCCCAGAAACGCCAGGCAGGCGCTGGTGGCCACCGCCTCCAGCAGAGCCCGCTGACGCGGCGCGGCCTTGCTGACCAGTGCCGTCATGCGCATGTGTTCGCCCCGACGCAAGGCCACCACCGCGCCCATCATCGCCAGCCACAGGAACAACAGTGACGCCAGTTCGTCCGACCACACCAGTGGGCGGTGCAGGACAAAGCGCGCCACCACACCCCAGAACAGCACGCCGATGTCGGCCACCACCAGCAGCGCGGCTGGCACTTCCACCAGCAGGCCCAGCGTAGCTTCGACGCGAGCCAGCCATGGCCAGCCCGCCGCGCTCACGTCAGACGCATCCCGCATGGGTGCCCCAATGAGCGGCAACCCTCATACCAGTTTGCCGGTGCTGCGCTCGAGAAGAGCCCACGCTTCGTCGCCGAACTTGGCTTTCCATTCGGCATAAAAGCCGCCCTTGCGCATGCGCTCGCGAAAGCTGTCGGTCTTGGGCTGGTTGAAAATCATGCCCTTGTCGGTGAGCTCTTTTTGCACAGTGGCGTTCAGTGCGGCAACGTCGGCGCGCTCCTTGAGGCCCGCGGCATTGATGTGTTTGGCAACAATCACGCGCAAGTCTTCCGGCAGCCGCTCCCAGGCCTTCTTGTTGGCCAGGAACCAGAAGCCATCCCACATGTGGTTGGTGAGCGAGCAGTATTTCTGCACCTCATACAGTTTGGCGGTCGAGATGATCGCCAGCGGGTTCTCCTGTCCTTCGACCACCTTGGTCTGCAACGCGGAATACACCTCGCTGAAATTGATCGATGTCGGTGCGGCGTCGAACGCCTTGAACATCGAGGTCCACAGCGGCGACGGCGGCACGCGAATCTTCATGCCCTTCAAGTCATCCGCCGTCACGATCGGACGGGTGGACGACGTGATCTGCCTGAAACCGTTGTCCCAGATCTTGTCCATCGCGACCAGGCCGGATTTGGCGATTTGCCCCCGAACATAGGCACCGAGATCGCCATCCAGCGCCTTCCACACCGTGTCGTAGTCAGGAAACGCGAAGCCGATGCCACTGATCGAAGACGCCGGCACCAGTGTCGAGAGGATCAGCCCGGAGAGCGTGAAGAACTCAACACCGCCGGAGCGCACCTGGCTCAGCATGTCGGTATCCGAACCAAGCTGGTTGTTCGGGAAGATCTGGATGTCGACGCGTCCTTTGGTCTCTGCGCGAATCGCGTCCGCCATCTCTTTGGCGCGGATATTCATCGGGTGCATCACCGGCAGGTTGTTGGCGTACTTGTAGGAAAACTCAGCCTTTTGGGCGAACACACGGCCCATGGGCAGTGCAAGTGCAGTGGCGCTGGCGCCGGCGAGAAGGGTACGTCGAGTAATTTGCATGGTTTGTCTCTGTTGCAGTGGTTGAAATGAAATATTCAGACTTCTTAGTTGACCCGGACGCTTGCAAGGCAGTGCCGGCGCAAGCTGATTCCCCGGAACATTTTAGGGTAGAAAGTTCGTCGCAAGTCGGGGCCACAAACACGGTTGAACACGGTTGATCCATGCAGTAGGATGGTGCCTTCTATCAATTTATGCAACCTTGCCTTTAAGCATCCCATGACTCCCAATAATTCATCAACACCTGTAGCCGTGGTCACTGGCGGCGCACGCGGCATCGGCCTGGCGATTGGCCAGTGGTTCCTGGCCCATGGGCACCGGGTCGTGTTGCTCGACATCGATGGCGACACGCTGGGCAAAACCGCGGCTGCACTGCACGATCCCGAGCGCGTGCTGGCCGTTCTGTGCGACGTGTCCAAACCGCAGCAGGTGCAGGCCGCAGTGGAAAAGGTCACTGGCGCCTTCGGTCGCGTTGACGCCCTGGTCAACAATGCCGGCGTGGCGGTGTTCAAACCGATTGCTGAAACCTCTTTTGAAGAGTGGCGCTTCGTGCTGGGAACGAATCTGGACGGTGCGTTTATCTGCACCCAGGCTTTTGCGCCGGTTATGCGCAAGACCGGTGGCGGCGCGGTGGTTAATATCGCGTCCATTTCCGGCTTGCGCGCCAGCACGCTGCGCGTTGCCTACGGCACCAGCAAGGCAGCCCTTATCCACCTCACCAAGCAACAAGCGGTTGAACTCGGTCACGTCGGCATCCGCGTCAACGCCATCGCACCGGGCCCGGTCGATACCGAGATGGCCAAGCTGGTGCACAGCGTGGCCATTCGTTCCGACTACTACGATGCGATTCCGCTGAACCGCTACGGCACCACCGACGAAATCGCCTCCGTTGCCGGTTTTCTGTGCAGTGCGGCCGCCAGCTGTGTACCCGGGCCGGTGTTGGCGGTGGACGGCGGCTTTGATGCCGCTGGCGTGGGCCTGCCCACGCTGCGCAAGCGAGACGCCGCCTGACGGCCAGCCGTTGTGGGTACGCGTCTAAAATCATTCGCATGAGTTCACCCAAACCGACCAGCGCCACAGCACCCGAACACAAACCCAGCAACTTTTTGCGCCAGATCATTGAGCAGGACCTGGCCAAGGGCACCTACGCCTCGCGCCGCTGGGCTGGTAGCCCAGGTGATGCGGCGCACCATGCCCAGGGTGAGAGCGACCCGGCCAAAATCAGAACCCGTTTTCCGCCAGAGCCCAATGGCTACCTGCATGTGGGCCACGCCAAAAGCATTTGTCTGAACTTTGGTCTGGCGCGCGACTACGACGGTGTCTGCCACCTGCGCTTTGATGACACCAACCCGGAAAAGGAAGACGTGGAGTACGTCAATTCGATCCGCGACGCGATCAAGTGGCTGGGTTTTGACTGGAACGGCTCGAAGGACGCAGAGCCCTACCACGCCAGCGATTACTTCGACTTCATGTACCGCGCAGCCGAATACCTGATTGGTGTCGGCCTGGCCTATGTGGACGAGCAAACCGTGGAGCAGATCCGCATCAACCGCGGCGACTTCAGCAAGCCCGGCGTTAACAGCCCGCACCGGGCCCGCACGCCGGCAGAGAACCTGGTGCGCTTTCGTGAGATGCGTGATGGCCTGCACGAGGACGGCGCCATGGTGCTGCGCGCCAAGATCGACATGGCCAGCCCCAACATCAATCTGCGCGACCCCGCCATCTACCGCATCCGCCGCGCCACGCACCACAACACGGGCGACAAATGGTGCATCTACCCGATGTACGCTTATGCGCACCCGATTGAGGACGCGCTGGAGCAGATCACGCACAGCATCTGCACACTGGAGTTTGAAGACCAGCGCCCCTGGTACGACTGGCTGCTGGAGCGCCTGATTGAAGGCCAACTGCTGAGCGCCCCGGCGCCGCACCAGTACGAGTTTGCGCGACTGAACCTCACCTATGTGATCACCAGCAAACGCAAGCTGGCGCAACTGGTGTACGACCACAAGGTCGAGGGCTGGGACGATCCGCGCATGCCCACCATCGTGGGCCTGCGCCGGCGCGGCTACACACCGGAAGCGATTCAACTGTTTGCCGAGCGCATTGGCGTGGCCAAGAGCGACAGCTGGATTGATTACAGCACCCTGGAAGGCTGCCTGCGCGAAACGCTGGATGTGTCGGCACCGCGCGCCATGGCCGTGCTGGACCCGGTGAAACTGGTGCTGACCAACTGGGATGCGGTGATGGGCACGGGTAAGCTGGATGATTGCAGCGCCCCGCTACACCCTCACATCCCCGAGCTGGGTCGGCGCGCCTTCAAGATTGGCAAGGAAGTTTGGATTGATCGCAGTGACTTCGAAGAGACGCCGCCCAAAGGCTTTTTCCGTCTCTACCCCGGCAACAAGGTACGCCTGAAATACGGCCATGTCATCGAGTGCACCGGCTGCAGCAAAGACGCTGCCGGCAAAGCCGTGGAAGTGCACGCCACCTTGGTGCCCGACACCAAAAGCGGCACGCCGGGCAGCGATGCGGTCAAGGTCAAAGGCGTCATCACCTGGATCGCCGTGGCCGACGGCCTTGCGGTTGAAGTGCGCCTGTACGACCGCCTGTTTCTGGAAGCCCAGCCCGATGCCGGCGGCAAAGACTTCATCGAAGGCCTGAACCCCAACAGCCTGAAAGTGGTGACCGCGTTTGTGGAAC
>JANXLW010000485.1 GCA_025354965.1 Betaproteobacteria bacterium | reverse complement strand
ATTAAAGAACTTCGTAAGGGCTCAACTATTTCTTCCCAAACAGAGACCGCCGGTGCCTGGCAGCACACCCAAGAGCGGCACCTCGGGCAGGCTCACGGCAGAAGATCGGTCGTCGACCAGAATAATTTCGTCGCAGGCCAGCGCCAGTTCGTAACCGCCGCCAGCGCAGGCACCGTTCACGGCGGCGAGGAACTTCAGTCCGCTGTGGGCGGAGGAATCCTCCAGACCGTTGCGCGTCTCATTGGTGAATTTGCAGAAATTCACCTTCCAGGCATGGCTGGAAACGCCCAGCATGAAGATGTTGGCACCGGAGCAAAAGACCTTCTCTTTGGCGCTGGTCAGCACCACCGTACGCACTTGCGGGTGCTCAAAGCGGATGCGTGAAACAGCGTCGTTCAGCTCGATGTCCACACCCAGGTCATAACTGTTGAGCTTGAGCTTGTAGCCCGGACGCAGACCGGCGTTCTCGTCAAAATCTGCCTTGAGTGTGGCTACCGGGCCGTCGAAGGCAAGTTTCCAATGTTTGTACTGGGATGGGTCGGTCTGGTATTCGACGCGGCTGGGATGGGTCACGGGTGTTTCTCCTTGAGCTGAAGCACAAAAATGCATGAATTGAATATTTAGCACGAATCATATTGCATGTTTATGGTTATATAAAGCATTTTATTGCATGTTTTAAATTCTATTCCCAAACTTTAAAAAGAGAAACTGATGCCCTCATTCCCCTCATTGTTTGCATTTGAGGCGTACCTTGCTGTTGCGCTCCCGGCAAGACAACTCCAGACCACCCAACTATCAGGTTGGCAGGTCGAGCGCCTTGCGCACCATCAGCCGCAAAGCCAGAAAACTTGGCTCCAGCGCCTGCGCGCTGGTGTCGATCTTGAACTGTGCCTTGGAGTAGAAGGCGGCGCGACCGGCGAGGATGCCCTTGAGGTCCTCCATCGCTTCCTTGCTCGCGGCCATCGGGCGCATATCCCCTTGCGCCATGACGCGCCGCATGTGGTCTTCCGGGTTGGCTTTGAGCCAGACCGTGGTGCAGTGAGCCAGTAATTGGTTAAAAGTAGCGGCATCGGATACCAGTCCTCCGGGGATAGCGATGACGGCCTCCGGGTAAATTTGAATCGCCTCTTCAAGCGCCCGCCGTTCGTAGCGCCGGTAGGCATTGACGCCGTAAAGTGCCTGAATTTCTGACACACCGCAGCCGGCGAATTTCTCGATTTCACGACTCAGTTCAACAAAGGGAAACCCCAGGTCATCCGCCAGCATTTGTCCTAGCGTCGACTTGCCGGCACCGCGCAAACCGACCAGTGCCACGCGTGAACTGCGCGCTGCATTGCCGCCACCGGTACCGAGCATTTCACCGATCGCCACGCGCACCCGTTGCAGCGTCGCATCATCGCGCTGCTCCAGCAACTCACGGATCATCAGCCACTCGGGCGAAGAGGTTGTGACGTCGCCTACCAGTTCGCCGAGCGAGCATTGCAAGGCGTTTGCCACCTGCAACAGCACCAGGATGGAGGCGTTGCCCACACCATATTCCAGGTTCGCCAGGTGTCGCTCGGAAACTTCGGCCGCCAGCGCGGTGGCCTTGCGTGTCATGCCGCGGCGCGCCCGCAAGGCTCGCACCCGGTCTCCCAAGGCTGCAAGAAACGGATTCTTTTGCTCAACTGCCAGTCCTTCCCGAGCAGACAAATCAGAGACCTCAACGGTTTCCTCGTCTAACAGCATCGGACTGTCAATTCCTTGCGTAAAAAGAGGCTGCATATTAAACGATCCTCCTGTTAAATTTGCGTGGCATACAGAGTCAAAGTCCTGTTCCGGCAGTGAGGTTGGATGGGCTTTCTTGCCTTCATTCAGTTGGAGTCATTTGACGAGCGAAGTGACGCCATCAAACGCCCAGATAGGCAGACAACTCAGGGCTGCCTGCCAACTCGCTGGCCTTCGCTTGCAGCACCACCTGTCCCTTTTGCAGTACGAGTGCCCGGTCCGAACACATCAGCACCTTGCGGTAATCGCGGTCAACGATGAGTGTGGCGATGCCGCAGGCGCGGATCTCGCCGATCACACGCCAGATTTCGTCCACGATCAGCGGGGCCAGTCCTTCGGTAGCCTCGTCCAGAACGATCAATTCCGGGTGTGTCATCAAGGCTCGGCCTATGGACAGCATTTGCTGCTCGCCGCCAGAGAGTTGCCCACCCAGGTTCGTCAACCGTTCTTGCAGCCGTGTGAAGGTATGCAGCACGCGCTCCAGCGTCCAGTCGTTGCGTCCATTGCGGCCTCGTCGCGCCGCCATCACCAGGTTCTCGCGCACCGACAAATTCGGGAATACGCCACGCCCCTCGGGCACGTAGGCCACTCCCAGTCGCGCCACCTGATGTGGCCTGAAGCGTGACGCATCTTGCCCGAACACGATGATGCGGCCACTGCGCTGCGGCACATGGCCTAACAAGGTGCGGATCAGCGTGCTCTTTCCCATACCGTTGCGACCCAGCAGGCCTACGGTCTGTCCGCGGCCGATCTGCAAGTCGACACCGTGCAGCACGTGGCTCGATCCGTACCATGCGTGCAGGCCACGGGCGTCGACGATGGGGTCGGGAGCGCGATCTGGCGTCATGTCAGTGTTCCCCCAGATACGCCACGCGCACTTGCGCATTGTTGCGTACGAAGTCGGGTGTGCCGGATGCAATCACGGCGCCGTTGACCATCACGGTGATGCAGTCAGCGATGCGAAACACTGCGTCCATGTCGTGCTCCACCAGCAGCGTCGCGTGGCTGGCCTTCAACTCTGCCAAAAGCGTCAGCATGCGCTCGGTCTCCTCCGCGCCCATGCCGGCCAGCGGCTCGTCCAGCAGCAGCACGTCGGGCTCTGTGGCCAGGCACATGGCAATCTCGAGTTGACGCTTTTGCCCATGCGAGAGCAGCCCGGCCAGCAGCTGGCGCAAGTCGGTCAGCCCGGCACGCTCAACGCAGGCCTGCGCCGTGGCCGTGCTGGCCTCGCACTTACTTGCATCCTGCCACCAGGCCCAGGCCCGTGGCCTGCGTGCCTGAGCCGCCAGCCGGCAGTTCTCGAACACGGTGAAGCTGGGGTAGATGGTGTTGCGCTGGTAGCTGCGTCCCAGTCCAGCCCGGGCGCGCCTCGGCTGCGACCAGGAGGTGACGTCTTGCCCAAGCAGTTCGACCCGTCCACTCGATGGCGCGATCTCGCCCGACAGCAGGTTGATGAGCGTGGACTTGCCCGCGCCGTTGGTGCCGATCACGGCATGCACCGTGCCGCGTTGCAGGTCCAGCGAGACCCGGTCTACGGCGATCAGACCACCCCAGCGGCGGCTGATGGTGTGGGCGCGCAACAGCAACTCAGGCGCACTCACTTTGGTGCCTCCGTGGCAGCGCCGGGCGCGTCGTAGCGGCGCCCGATCAGGCGCGCCACCAGTTGCTGCGGCACACCCACCAGTCCGCGCGGTAGCAACGCTACGCTGGCGATGATGGACAGGCCCAGGCCCAGATGCCAATGCTTGGCGAAGTCACCAAAAACCGCTTCAGACTTGAAAAATTCCTGCAGCAGTGCAAACGAAAAAGCGCCCAGCATGGCGCCGCGCAAGTGGCCTAGTCCACCCAGAATGATCATGATCAGCACCTCACCGGAAATATGCCAGCTCATCAGCTCGGGGTTGACAAATCCGTCCTTCACGGCGAACAGGAATCCGGCCAAACCGGCGATGCCGCCGGAGAGCACGAAGGCCGTCAGCTTGTAGGGGTAAGTGGAAAATCCGGTGGCGCGCATGCGTTGCTCGTTGACCCTGATCCCGGCCAGCGCCCGGCCAAAGCGCGATCGCAGGATCAGTGCGAGAAAACCGAATACGCCCAGCAGGCAGGCCAGCGTGAAAGCGTACATCGTCAAGGGCTGCTCCAGATCAAGCAGTGTGCCCAGTGCCGGTTTGCTCGTAAGGTAAATGCCGTCGGTACCGCCACCCAGGGAAGTGTCGTGAACCACGTAGAAGGCCATCTGGGAAAACGCCAGTGTCACCATGATGAAGTAGACGCCCCTGGTGCGCAGCGACAGGGCCCCCACGAACAGCGCATAAGCGGCAGCGGCCAGCACACAGACCGGCATCAACCACAGCAGCGACACCACCCCAAACTTGGGCGACAGCAGCACCGCGGCGTAGGCGCCAACGCCGAGGAAGGCCGCCTGCCCGAAACACACCAGACCAGTGCTACCCACCAGCAGTTCCAGGCTGAGTGCAAAAATGGAAAAAATTATGATCTTGGTGACACGGTCGATGCCGTAAGGTTCTGCCACCAGTGGAAACAGCGCCAGCGCCGCAAACGCCAGCGCGACCACAAGAAATTTGGCTCGGTTCATGGTCTCGCCTTAGCCCGCCCTGAACAGGCCATCGGGTTTCCACAACAGGATCAATGCCATCAACACGTACACCAGCACGCCCGAGGCCTGCGGCAACAGCACTTTGCCAAAGGTGTCGACCACGCCGATCAGCAGCGCCGCCAGCAGTGCACCGCGAACGGAGCCGATACCGCCAATCACCACCACCACAAAGCAGATGATGAGCACGCTATTGCCCATGCCCGGATAGACCGAAGAAACGGGCGCGGCGATCATGCCGGCAAACACCGCCAGCCCCAGGCCGGCGGCGAACACCACGCGGTACAGAAACTTGATGTCGATGCCCAGCGACTGCACCATCTCGCGGTTGGTGCTGCCCGCGCGGATCATCATTCCCAGCCGGGTGCGGGTGAGCACCAGGTACATGGCCAGTGCAAGGCCCAGGCACACGCCCGAAATAAACAAGCGGTACACCGGGTAGGTCATCATGTCGCCCAGCGCAATGCTGCCGGCCAGCGAGTCCGGCGGCGCCACGCCATGCACTTCGTCGCCCACCAACAGGCTGCGCAACTCTTCGAACACCAGGATCAGGCCGTAGGTCATGAGCACCTGTTGCAGGTGCTCACGCTCGTACAGAAAGCTGAAGAACGCCCACTCCAGCAGGTAGCCCAGCAAAACGGCCAACACCAATCCGACCAACAGCGTGGCAAAGAAGCCGCCGCCAAAAGTCGCGCCCATGATCGGCGCCAGGGCATAACCCATGTAGGCGCCGATCATGTAAAAGCTGCCGTGCGCCAGGTTGATGACGCCCATGATGCCGAAAATCAGAGTCAGCCCCGACGCCACCAGAAACAGCAGCAAACCGTACTGCAGCGCGTTCAGGCACTGAATCAAAAAGGTGGCAAAGTCCATCGGCGCGGTTCAGCCTGAAATCACATCTTGCAGCCGCGCGCCGGATCGGCCAGCGCCTTGCTGGCCACACTGACCAGCTTGTTCTCCTTGCCCACCACCTGGCGCAGGTAAATGTCCTGCACCGGGTTGTGTGACTTGGACAGGGTGAAGGTGCCGCGCGGGCTGTCAATCCTGGCCTTTTCTACGGCCGCCGCGAACTCGGCCTTCTTGCTCGCGTCGCCCTTGGTTGCCAGCAGGCCGATGCCCAGAATCTGCGCCGCGTCGTAGCCCTGAACGGCGTACACGTCGGGCTGCAGCTTGTAGGTCTTGGCGTAGGCCAGGCGGAAAGCGTTGTCGCGCGGCGTACCCAGGCTGTCAGCGTAATGCAGCGTGGTCATTACATCGGCGGCGGCGTCGCCCTGCGCTTCCAGCGTGCCGTCGGTGGTGAAGCCGGCGCCGTACAGAGGGATGTTTTTCTTCAGGCCTGCTGCTGCGTAGTCCTTGACGAACTTGACGGCTCCGCCACCAGCAAAGAAGGTGTAGACGGCATCGGGCTTGGTCGCTGCGATCTCGGTCAATAGCGCCTGAAATTCGACATTGGGGAACGGCAGGTTAAGCTCTTTGAGTACTTTGCCGCCGTTCTTTTCGAACGCTTCCTTGAAGCCGTTCGCCGACTCGTCACCGGCGGCGTATTTCCAGGTGATGGTCACGACCTTTTTGAGCCCCTTCTTGGCCATGTATTCGCCCATCGCGTAGCCTGGCTGCCAATTGGTGAAGCTGCTGCGGAAGATATTGGGTGCACACATGCTGCCGGTCACGGCTTCGGCGCCGGCGTTGGGAACGATCAACAAGGTGCCGGTATCCTTGGCGACTTTGGCCATGGCCATGGCGACGCCCGAGTGCACGGATCCCACCAGCACGTCGACATGGTCGCGCTTGACCAGTTTGTTCACGTTGTCGGTAGCCTTGGAGGGGTCGGACTCGTCGTCGACCTTGATGTACTCGACCTCGCGGCCGCCAATTTTTCCGCCTTGTTCGGTCACATACAGGCGAAAGCCATTCTCAATGGCGGTGCCCAAGGAAGCGTAGGTACCGGTATACGGTAGCATCAGCCCGACCTTGAGTTTGGGCGCGGTCTGCCCGATGGCCAATGGCGCTGCGATAGCGCACGCGACAAGCAAGCTGGTTCGAATGAAATTCATGATTTGTCTCCTCGGTTGTGGTGGTGCAAAAAATCGGTGATTGCGGTCATCAGCTGCTCCGGCTGATCTCGGTGCGGCGAGTGACCGCAATCGGGCAACTCTAGCAGTTCAGTCTGCGGCAAAGCCTGCGCGATGCCCTGAATCTGTTTCATCGTCCCGTATTCATCGTCCAGGCCCTGCACCGCGAGCAGCGGGCAGCGGATGGTTTCAATCTCGGTCTCAATCGACCAGTCGCGAAATTGTGGGTCCAGCCAGATCTGGTTCCAACCCCAAAAGGCCGAGTCAGGATCCTCGTGGTAACTCGCCAGTCGCTGGCGCAAACCACTTTCCAGATAAGCAGCGCGTGCCTCTTCGATGCTGGAAACTGACAGATCTTCCACCAGGATGTGAGGTGCGACTACCACTGCGCCAGCCAATGCCTGCGGGAAGCGTGCGGCATACAGCAGTGCGATCGAGCCGCCATCGCTATGGCCGATGAGCCAGGGCGGTGTGACCTGTGTGTCAATGTCCAGCGCCACAAACAAGGCTGGCAGCACCTCGTGCGCCTGGCGGTGCATGAAGTCCATACCCCAGGTTTCCATGGCCAAGCGCGCCGTAGAGCGACCGTAACCGGGACGCGAGTAGACCAGACCGCGGCACGCCGCAGCCTGACACAGGCGCTGCGGAAAGTCCTTCCACATCGCCACCGAACCCAGACCTTCATGCAAAAACACCAGCAACGGTGCCGATTTTTTTTCCGGTGCGATCCACTGTACCTCGATGCGTATCGGCTTCTTGGCCCAGAAGATCTCGACGAACTGTGATCTTTCAGTCACCGGGAGGCCTCAATGGCGCGCAGTTTGAAGCGCTGGATCTTGCCGGTGGCGGTCTTGGGCAGTTCGTCAATGAACTCGATCTGACGTGGGTACTTGTAGGGAGCCAAACGGTCTTTGACAAAGGATTTGAGTTCGTCCTCGCTCACCTGCGCACCGGTTTTGCGCACCACAAAGGCTTTGGTTTTGGTCAGACCTTCGGCGTCGATCAGGCCGACAACGGCAGCTTCCAGCACCGCCGGGTGCTGCACCAGCGTGGCTTCAACCTCGAAAGGTGAAACATAGATGCCACTGACCTTGAGCATGTCGTCGCTGCGCCCGCTGTAGGTGTAGCTGCCGTCGGCATTGCGCACGTACTTGTCGCCACTCTTGGTCCAGCCGCCCTGAAAGGTTTCACGCGTCTTGTCCCGATTTCCCCAGTACATCAAGGCGCTGGAGGGGCCGGCAATGTAGAGGTCGCCGG
>JANXLW010000453.1 GCA_025354965.1 Betaproteobacteria bacterium | reverse complement strand
TGGGCCATGATGAATTCGTCCTTTCTGTGTTGCTCAAGCCTTGCCAATCAATCGCCGGGGGGGGCCTCCGGCGGCCTGGCAGGGGCCTGACATAAAAATATCCAAAACCGAATTCAGAAACACTTCGCAACAAGTCCTGTTTCAGTGGTTCGGGAAATTACAGAACGAATGTTGCACTACCCAATGATTCATTTTAAGTTCTCCGGATTGGGTAAGTTTGAGTATTGGAATGTTGGTCAAACAGTATTGAAAATTTGGAGCGTGGCCGCCAAGCAGAGTGTAGCCCAGCCACTCAAAGATGCGAGATTCAATGAAGCTTGTCAGAGCACATTGGATGAAGCGGCAGTACGTTTTTGATGGGCTCTGCAAACGCTCCGGGTAAAGTGCCATCTCGTCGCCGAACGCCACAAAAATCAAAAGGGACGGCTTTGCTGGACAAAATATTGGCAGGCGGCTCGAGAAATTCAAACTTAAAAGCGTCTGGGTTCACGAATATTTTTGACATCGTGACAATTTCATTGGCTTCAAGCGTCGTTGTGCTTTTGTCCCGCGCCTGAATTTTCCCTTCGATTAAATTCGCATACAGCCTGACGGACGTACTTTCCCTGCGTGCCGCAATCCCGGCTGTATTGATGAGCGTATTGTGGGCGATCAAAATTTGCCGGGCATTGTTGGCGTCAATGCCGCTGTCGTTGCAATGCGCTACAACGTTGTTGGCGGCAATACCGTCGGCATGCTCATGTTCACAACGTCGGTCACGGCAATAAGCCTTTCCGGTGCCCCCGCCGCCAAATGACAACCCGACCCGCAAGCCGGGCTGCGACACTTCTTTGGTCGTGCAAATGACCAGATTGCGCTCCATCCGGCCGCCTCTGCCCGTACCTTTCATAAATGCACCATACGAAATACGGTTGCTGCCGTCTTTGACAAAGTTGCTGATGACGTTGTCCGCCAACACCCATCGGTTGGCCCCCACAAGGTCAACCAAAGTGACCGACGTGTCCGTTTTCCTCGGCTCGTTGTTGGTGATGGTGTTGAATTGAATCAGCCCTTGGTCTGGCCAGTCGCCGGCTTGGCCGTTGATTTTGAGGTGGGCGTTGAAATTTTCGATCAAGTTGTTGCGAATAACCGTGCTGCTAGCCTTGCCGACGACATGGAAGGCGTGTTCACACTGGTAATGAAAAGCACAAACACCCCGGATGTGCAGGTTTTCGAACACCCAAAAAGGCTGTGAAACATTAAAACCTTCGGTCGTCGCGAATTCAATCATTGCCTGACCCGGTTGGGCCACAGTGAGCCGAATGGGTAAATCTTTTGTACCTGGATTTCGGGTGCTCAATTGCCGGCTGATCCTGTACTTTCCCGGCCGCAATTGAATGGTTTGCCCTGGAACTGCTACATCAACTGCCGTAGTCAGTTCCTGCGCGTTGGAAACCGTAACCAGTTCAGATGCAAAAGGAGGTTTCTCAATAGATAGCCATTTCTCCTGTGCCGCATTGGCTTCAATCGGTTGCCCTGTCAACGAATACTGTTGCTGCGGCAATGTCTGGTTTTGCTGGCCTTTACCTAAATGGGGAAAAACAATGGCCGGTAGAGGGCGTTCAATTCGGGTTTGAAAGTAGTTCAAAGAGGGTATCAACACTGCCTCTAGTTTGGGATGGCCGAGTAGCCGGAGTTTGGCATACCTGATCAGTTCACCCTGGGTGCGTGAGTTGCTTTCTGAAACGAATTTGGTTGGTCCTCCGAATAACGAAACCAGGATGGCGAAACTTAAAGCCGCGACGGCTGCCAGGGCCGCGACTGCGAAGATAAGAATTCTGGAGGGTTGCCTCAAGACGAGCCTCCTACGCGCCGCATACGGCCTACAAAATGCTTGGTCGCAGCCCAAAGCCCACGACCCGTCCTCAAATCGAACGCAACAATCCCTCGGCGCTCGCGCCGATTCGACATCCAGTCTTTTTTATAATCATCGTCCCCGGTAAGGTAATCAACTTCGTTGACTTTGTCTTGGTCAATGCAATGCTTCATCAGGGCATGTGTCAAAACGGAACCGACCGAAAAACGCTCGTAGCCTTCGACATAGGCCAATTTGAAGATGTTGGCCTTGTCGCCTTTTACAAACCACAGTTGCGCTGCAGCGGCTTGATTCTCAAGCTTAAGGACACCAAGCCGTAACCACCCTTGTCTGGCCGCCATTCGGGCCAAGTTAGGAATGAAATCTGGATTGGGCTCCGGCGACTTCCAGCTTTTGGCGTAGACGGAGACAAAATTGGCAATTTCAGCTTCGAGGTGCTCGTCGGGTGCGCATTGAATCTGGATGCTCGAGATGCCCTGTTTTGTCAAACGGCGCTCCCCGCGCTCAATGCTTTTGCGCAGCGCAGACGGCAGCCCTTGGCGATACCTGTCAAAGTTGCGATCAGCAAGCTTGAGGTACCAATTGCCAAAACAGGTGTAGGTGTCAACTTGGTATTTTTGGCCTTTTAATGCGGTTTGAATGTCTTCAAAATGCGCCGACCCGGTGTCCATAGGTGACAAAGTCAACATCGGCCAGCGTTTGGGGTGATTGCGCAATTCGTGGGCGATGGCCTCCCAAGCTTCATGGGCGGACGCCAAGGCTGGTTCTGCCCCGGCGGCACGCTGCAAAACCAAAGGGCCGTACAGACTGCTGCAGTAGTTGCTCAGTCCACAAAGGTTCGGTCCGTCAAGCAACGGCAGGCAAACCAATGTGTTGGATGCCCTGTCTTCGGCGATAAAGAGCAGAAGTTTTGGAGTGCCCTCGGTGCCGTTTTGATGGTTGTGCAACATTCGTTCTGTAATTTCCCGAACCACTGAAACAGGACTTGTTGCGAAGTGTTTCTGAATTCGGTTTTGGATATTTTTATGTCAGGCCCCTGCCAGGCCGCCGGAGGCCCCCCCCCGGCGATTGATTGGCAAGGC
>JANXLW010000408.1 GCA_025354965.1 Betaproteobacteria bacterium | reverse complement strand
GGTAGCCGCTGAATTCACTCTTCTCATCGTCAAACTTGGCGTGCGCCTGATCCGCCTGTTGCTGCGCTTCCATCGGACGATCACGAACATCCTGCACGCTCAGTGCCGACGCTATCACCAGAACTTCGTCCAGTGCAGCTCTGGAGCGTGCTTCCAGAATCATGCGGCCGACACGCGGATCCAGCGGTAGTCTGGCCAGTTCCTGGCCCATGGTGGTCAATTCATTGGATTCGTCCACGGCACCGAGTTCCGTCAGCAGTTGGTAGCCGTCGGCAATGGCACGCCCGGAAGGCCGCTCGATGAATGGAAAAGCCTCCACCACGCCCAGGTGCAGCGACTTCATTCGCAAAATGACGCCCGCCAGTGAGCTGCGCAAAATCTCGGGATCAGTAAAGCGTGGGCGAGCGTCAAAGTCATTTTGATCGAAGAGCCGGATGCAGATGCCGTTGGCCACGCGGCCACAACGTCCGGCGCGCTGATTACCCGACGACTGACTGATGGGCTCCACCAGTAACTGCTCAACCTTGCTTCTGAAACTGTAACGCTTCATGCGCGCCGTACCCGCATCAATGACGTAGCGGATACCCGGCACGGTGAGTGAAGTCTCGGCCACATTGGTAGCCAGCACAATGCGCCGTGTGCTGTGATTGTCAAAAATGCGGTCCTGTTCCGCTTGCGAGAGGCGGGCAAAAAGTGGCAACACCTCGGCATTGCGAAACAAGGGCTGATGGCTCAGATGCTTGCGCAAATGGTCCGCCGCCTCACGGATTTCGCGTTCGCCCGGCAAAAAAACCAAAATGTCGCCGCTGTTATGGACATCACGCCATAACTCGTCAACGCCATCGGCAATAGCCGAATTCAAGTCGTAGTCGCGTGACTCTTCAAACGGGCGGTAGCGCTGCTCCACCGGAAACATGCGCCCTGACACCATGATGACGGGAGCCGGTCCGCTACGAGATGCAAAGTGATCGGCAAAACGCTGCGCATCAATCGTTGCCGAGGTCACCACAATTTTCAAATCCGGTCGACGCGGCAGAATTTGACGCAGGTAGCCCAACAGGAAATCAATATTCAGACTGCGCTCATGCGCCTCATCAATGATCAGCGTGTCGTAGGCATTCAGTAGCGGGTCGGTTTGCGTTTCGGCCAGCAAAATGCCGTCAGTCATCAGCTTGACCGAGGTATCACGGCTGAGACGGTCCTGAAAGCGCACCTTGAAGCCCACAATGTCACCCAGCGTGGTTTTGAGTTCCTCGGCAATGCGTTTGGCGACGCTGGTGGCGGCAATCCGGCGTGGCTGGGTGTGACCAATGAGCTTGCCCTTGCCGGCAGGGGATCCGTCCTTGTTCACAAGCGGGTAGTTCATCCTGCCACGCCCCATGGCAAGTGCAATCTTAGGCAACTGCGTGGTTTTGCCAGAACCGGTTTCGCCACAAACGATGATGACCTGATGCTGCCTCAGCGCAGCCATAATCTCGTCGCGTTTAGCCGACACCGGCAGAGCTTCGGGAAACTCGATTTGGAGGGGCTGAACAGTCAGGGCCATAACTTCGTAGAGAATCGGAGATTATCCCCGCCCTTGCACTTATACCGGACCCTGTTCGTATGTCCTCAGTTTTCAATTTCACCTTCGTCCCGTGGTTCCGTTCAGTGGCGCCTTACATCCACAAATTTCGCAACCAAACCTTTGTCGTCGGCATCGCTGGTGAGGCCGTTGCCGCCGGCAAGTTGCAGTATCTGGCACAAGACTTGGCGATGATCCAGAGTATGGGTGTGAAGGTAGTTCTGGTTCATGGCTTTCGGCCACAAGTCAACGAGCAGCTCAAGGCCAAGGGACATATGCCGCGCTATTCGCACGGCATGCGGATCACAGATGAGGTGTCGCTGGACTGTGCGCAAGAAGCCGCTGGTCAGCTACGTTATGAAATTGAGGCCGCCTTCAGCCAAGGCCTGCCCAACACGCCCATGGCCGGCTCGACAGTGCGGGTGATCTCAGGCAACTTTCTGACCGCACGCCCGGTGGGCATAGTCGATGGGGTGGATTTTCAACACTCGGGCCTGGTGCGCAAGGTAGATACCGCAGGCATCACGCGGACACTGGATTTCGGCGCTATGGTGCTGTTGTCGCCCGTTGGTTTTTCGCCGACGGGCGAAGCCTTCAATCTGACCATGGAAGAAGTCGCCACCTCGGTGGCTATGGCTTTGCAGGCGGACAAGCTGATTTTTGTCACGGAAATCCCGGGAATTCGCATCCATCCAGGGCAACCCGAGGGGGAGGACAACCCCATTGATACCGAGCTGCCACTGGCTACTGCCGAAAAACTGTTGGCCGAGTTGCCGGCAGCCAATCAGCCCAGCGACACCGCGTTTTACCTGCAACACTGTGTCAAGGCTTGCAAGAACGGTGTCGAGCGCAGTCACATCATCCCGTTCGCAGTGGATGGCTCAATTCTGTTGGAGGTGTACGTGCACGACGGCATCGGCACCATGGTGGTGGACGAGAAACTGGAAAGTCTGCGAGAAGCCACGGTGGAGGATGTTGGTGGCATCTTGCAGTTGATTGAACCGTTCGAGAAAGATGGCACGCTGATCAAGCGCGGCCGCACCGAGATCGAGCGTGATGTCGGCATCTACACCGTCATTGAGCACGACGGCGTTATCTTTGCATGCGCAGCACTTTACCCTTACCCGGAGGCGAGAACCGGAGAAATGGCGGCACTTACCGTTTCACCTCAAGTGCAGGGACAAGGCGACGGTGAACGCGTCTTGAAGCGAGTCGAACACCGGGCCAAGGAGGCAGGACTGGACAGCATCTTTGTGCTCACAACCCGCACCACGCACTGGTTTTTGAAACGCGGCTTTGAGCTGGTCGATCCGGACTGGTTGCCGGACGCACGCAAACGCAAATACAACTGGGATCGAAAGAGCCAGGTGTTAGTAAAGAAACTGGTCAGTGCCTGAAGCGCTTAATTTGCCGACCGATCAGCAACAGCGTCAATGCCATAAAGGCAACGAAACACAAAAATGACCAGTTGGCGATAGATCCGCCGAGAAAAGTCCAATCGACTTTGCTGCAGTCACCGCTGCCCTTGAAAATCATGGGGATGGCACGCTGCAAAGGGAACGTTTCGATCATTCCGTAAAAATCGCGACCGCAGCTTACCACTTCAGGCGGGTACCACTGCAACCAGCTTTGCCGAGCCGCTACGTAGGCACCGAACCCGGCAATTGGCAGCAGCAGCACCGCGCCGGCCATATGCGCCCTTGTGTTTACGCTGACAGCCGTTAGGCCGGCAACAAGGGCGACCAGAACAAGGGCGTAGCGTTGAACTATGCACATCGGGCAGGGCTCCAGTCCCACCACATGCTGCAGATACTGGCCAAATGCCAGCATACCGATACAAACCACGCTGACGAACGCGAAGACTGACCGGGGAGATTTGTCCAACCGGTTGGTAATTGTCTTGAAAAACATCAATACCCTTCAACGAGAAAACCACTGGACAAAGCGTCCAGTGGTTGGTGGAGGTCTAACGAATAAAGTTCCTGTGCCGGCAGGATACCAAACAGCTTCTGGAAATCAACCCGCTGCGGCTTCGTCCGCCGCCTTGCAGGACGGCGAACATACCGCCTGTGATTTGCCGAGTATCTTTCTCGTAACCATCTGCGAACGAGCGCGATGCTTGCCACACAAAAAACACGACATAGTCGCAGCCCCAAACGATGTCGCGGCCGTGAACGGGGACCCCGATACTTTTGATTTGTAGCGCAGGCCGTCGGCCAGCATTTTTGTTTTGGTGTCAGCTTTTGCCATAGCCCCGATTTTACCGCAGCGGGCAAGGGTCACGGAAAGCTTGCTAAAGTGAGCTCCTTTATAAGAATTTGAAAAGGCTCTCAATGGCACGCACTGTGAATTGCATCAAGCTCGGCAAAGAGGCTGAAGGCCTGGATTTTCCGCCTTACCCCGGCGAACTCGGCAAGCGCATCTGGGAAAAGGTCAGCAAGGAAGCCTGGTCCGCGTGGCTCAAGCATCAGACCATGCTGGTCAATGAAAACCGATTGAATTTGGCCGATGCGCGAGCCCGTCAGTACTTGGCACGGCAGATGGAGAATCATTTTTTTGGTGACGGTGCCGACGCCGCGCAGGGTTACGTGCCGCCTGGCGCTTAGCTCCTGAACACATGCCTGCTTTACCTGCTGCCGCTTTCTTGCGCGGCTGCGGGTTGCCGCAAGTTTGGGGTCAGCAGGAGGCATGGCGCGTTCTGGAAACCGATTTTGCCGTCGGCCTCAATTTCCTGAGCACCTGGCGCGCCTGGAAAGACGACCCACTGCGGCCGCGCATGCTGCACTATGTGTCGCTGACAGTGGCAGCCGTCAATGTCGACGAAATAGTGTCCAGTGCGGCGCCCATTGCGAACTTGATTGAGCTGGCCCATGAGTTGGGGCGCCAATGGCTGGAACTGATGCCCGGTTTTCACCGCCTGACTCTGGATGATGGTCAGGTTTTGTTGACACTGTGTGTAGGAGATTTGACGCCCATGCTGCGGGAGCAACAGTTTCTGGCAGATTGCGTTTACCTGGACACCGACCCCTCCCTGGTTCGTCAATGGGATAGATGGGCAGTCAAGGCTCTCGCAAGGTGCTGTCGACGCGGCACTTCCTTGGTTAGCACATTGGACGCGCCCGTATTGCGTGCTGATCTGACACAGTGTGGATTCGAGCTGCAGACTGGCCAAGCAGAGTCAATGAACCACGCCCTGATCGGCCAATTCAATCCCCGCTGGAAAATAAAAAACAGCAGACACCCGGTGCTGGAACCAGCGGTGGAAGCAGGAACCTGCGTCGTCGTCGGAGCCGGACTGGCGGGCGCCAGCGTTGCTGCGGCGCTAGCCCGGCGCGGATGGATAGTGCAAGTACTTGATCAGGCGGGCGCGCCCGCCACCGGCGCATCGGGGCTACCGGTTGGACTGGTTGTGCCACACGTATCGGCCGATGATTGTCCACTTTCAAAGCTGTCACGAAGTGGAGTGCGCTTGATGCTGCAACAGGCGCAGCAGTTGCTGCAACAAGGGCAGGACTGGGACGCTACCGGCGTATTGGAACGCCGCTTCAATGGTGACTCACGTTTGGCCGACATCTGGCATGCCCAAGCTGCATGGCTTAAACCAGCCCAGCTGGTACGCGCCTGGCTAGCGCAAACTGGCGTCACTTTTCGGGGCCATGCCAAAGTGGTCGAAATTCGCCCGAACGGTGGCCAATGGGAATTGTTGAATGCGCTGGGCGAGGTGCTCGCCAGTGCCAACAGAATAGTTTTTGCCAACGCCAGTGGCGCGCTTGCCCTGCTTGAAAAAGCGCAGTCCAGCCGACCCGGGTTGGGTATCAATGTCAATCTGCTTCCTGTCACGCACTGTGTACCAGGGCAGCTTTCCTGGGCCATGCACGAGGGCGCACCCGACAATGCCTTCCCGTCTTTTCCAGTCAATGGGTCGGGTAGTGTTATTCCCAGGGTACCGACTGCTGGCGGCACGGCCTGGTATGTCGGCTCCAGTTACCAGCAAAGCACAAAGGCGACGGCAACCGACGAGGAAAACCATGCATCTAACCTGGCGCGCTTGCACAAGTTGGTGCCAACCCTGGATCTAGCACTGATGCGACAATTTGCTGCCGGACCAATCAACGCGTGGAAAAATACACGCTGCGTAACGGTCGACCGCTTGCCCCTGGTAGGTCCGGTGTATCCGGCGGACTATCCGAGCTTATGGATTTGCGCCGGCATGGGGTCAAGAGGTTTGAGCTTCTCTGTTCTTTGTGCGGAATTGCTGGCAGCCGCTTGGGGTGCGGAACCATTGCTCATCGCATCGGGCCTGGCTCAATCCCTCAACCCATTGCGCCGCACCGGCGCATCGCTTTAACTACACTATTTGTAGCAACTGAACAACCTGCATAGGGTCATAAGGCTTTTCCAGAAGTCCGCGACAACCCGACGCTTCAGCGTGCTCGCGCATGTACCACGATTTGTCGGTAGTGGTCACAACCACACTTCCGATGGCAGGCTCCAGCATCATCAGTTGCCGAATCAGGGACCAGCCATCCATGTCCGGTAGATCGAGCCCAACAATGACCAGATCGTAGCGGCGCTTTTTTGCCAACTCCAGCGCTTGGGCTCCGGTTTCAATATCGTCAACCTCGGTATGCCCAGCCAACGCCAGGCGAGCCCGCAGATACATTCGATCTTCTCGTGACGGATTGACCAACAGCGAAACCTTGAAGCCTGGTGGCACCCCGATCGTCTCCTCCGAATCAGTCAAACTAAATCCGGTATCTGGTTTTTCAAGCGGAACAAACAACTCGTCCATGGCAGCTACGACACCT
>JANXLW010000351.1 GCA_025354965.1 Betaproteobacteria bacterium | reverse complement strand
CTTGATCGCATCCCACATGGCAAGGTAGAACTCGGCGCTTTGTCGCCCGGATTTCAGGATGCGCGGATTCTGACCCAGCACCTCTGCCTCGGAGTAGCCGGTGATCTCGCTAAAGGCCTTGTTCGTCATGACAATGTTGCCTTTGGAATCAACGACCACGATCCCTTCAAGCCACTGCGCAAAAACCTGTTCGACGAGCATGGACAGTTCTTGTTGCGGCTTGCCATCAGCACCTTCAGGATGAGTGCCACACATCATGAATCCCGCGTCGCCCAAAGCGACAGGAACGACGTCGCCGCTCCACCAATATCAGCAGAAAACAGCAATGCAAAAATACGGTTGCCTATCATGACTTATCGCTCCCAATTTGGTCTCTTTATTATTACCTTCCGCTCACAATCAATGACGCCAAGTTTGTTTCACAGTTCTATTATCCTATTTCCGGCAGTTGACAGTGCACAAACCGGCTGCAAGCTAGACTGGGAGCCAGTTTCAACGGATTTATCGAGGTCACCATATGGGTGAAGCAAAAAGACGCCAGCTGGCGATTCAGACGCAGGAACTGGAGGCCATGGCGGTGGACACGCCGGGCGGTCGAATTCACGTGCAGTGGGACCATGGCGCAAGCGCCACACCAAATGCACAACTGACTTTCTTCGCCGAGTTCTTGGCCACCACGGGCGTGTACGACTCCTGGGTCAATAGCTGCCCCTTGAGCTACACCAGTCCCAATGCCCACAGCAAGCGCGATGTGCTGGGTACATGGCTGTTGGGCGTACTGGCTGGGCACAACCGCTACGCTCACATCACCGCTCTGCGAGGCGACGCGGTAAGTGCGCAAATACTGGGAATGCAAAAAATAATCAGTGAAGACGCACTGCGTCGCTCCTTGTCGCGCATGAGCACTGAGCAAAGCCAAGCCTGGCTTGCGCCCCAACTCATGGGTAGCGTGCAAGCCGCACTGAGCACCCCTTGGATCCTGGATATCGACACCACCATCAAACCGTTGTACGGCAAACAAAGCGGAGCTGAGGTGAGCTACAACCCACACAAGCCCGGGCGCCCCAGCCACGCACTGCACACGTACTGGGTTGGTAATCTGCGCCTGGTGCTGGACGTCGTTGTCTCACCCGGCAAAGAGCACAGCGCCGCCAAGGCGCGTCCTGGTTTGATCGGCGTGCTGGAAAAGTTCACACCCCAGCAGCGCCCGGCCTTGGTTCGAGGAGACTGCGGCTTTGGAAACGAACCCTTCATTGCCGAACTGGAGGACCGCGCCCAGCCCTACCTGTTCAAACTGCGCCAGACCGTGGGGGTGAAGAAATTGCTGGCGCGCCAATTCGCGCGTGATGACTGGAGTACACCCGGCCCCAGCGACCAAGGCTGGAGCGCGGTCGAAGACACACTCAAACTCTCGGGCTGGGACAAATCGCGCCGGGTGGTCATACTGCGTCGTGCGGTCAAGACTGATTTGGCGCTGAGTCGCAAAACCAAGAACGAGCCGGGTGAGCAGATCGAGTTGCTGATGCCGGACAAAGACGTGCAGGCCTGGGAGTACGCGGTGCTGGTGACAAACAGCGCCTACGCGCTGGACGCTTTCGGTCAACTCTATCGGGACCGGGCTGACTGCGAGAACGGCTTTGACGAGTTGAAGAATCAGTGGGGATGGGGCGGCTTCACGACCCAGGACATTGAGCGCTGCCAGACCAGTGCGCGCACTGTCGCGCTCATCTACAACTGGTGGTCATGGTATTGCCGTGCAGCCAAACCGGGCGCACGCATGGAGGCCATCACGAGTCGCGCACTACTGCTCGCCGGTGTGGGGCGCGCCGTCAAACATGCTGGACAGACCACGCTGTATCTCACACCCATGCACGCCTCAAAAGACAAGCTGCTCGCGCTAATCGCCAATATCCGTGCGGCCTTGAGTCATGTAAGGGCTGTTGCGCAGCAGTTGCCCAAGACAGATCGCTGGAAGACGTTCTTGGACTACGTGGTGGCCAAAATTACTCGCCCGCTGCCGCCGTGGATCCCGTCAGACCGGCTCACAGTGGCGGGGTAACTGCCGGATTTAGGCTGATTGCAGTGCATACGTGTATTTGTGTAAGCGGCGTAACTCTTCTGCGCAATGCGCGCCAGGGTACAAACCAGGCGACGGGTGCCGGACAACACTCCCCGGCGTGATGCATCCAGCCAAGGCGATCGTGCATTACAGCATCGTTGGCACCGGCAGCGTCAGGCTGACACTTCACAGTTCATATGTATCAAATTGAAAGGAAATGAGAGATGAAAAAATTCGAGAGTTATTCCAGCGTACGGCCGTTGTTGATGGCGGCGCTGCTGAGTGTCCTGGCAGTTGGATGCGGCGGCGGTGGCGGTAGCACAAATCAGGTGCCTGTCGCTGTCGCCCTGCACACAAGCCAATCGGACGGAAATAGCGGTAGCCACAACGGCAACGGCAATTCAGGCGATCGCGGTGACAATTCAAGCGCACACGATGGCAATGGCAAAGGCAATAGCCATGACGGCGGTTCGGACAATTCTGGTGGTGACGACCACGGCTCGTCAGGCGGTGGGGGCACAGGCGGCGGTGGCACCGGTGGCGGTACCCCTCAGGTACCGGGCGTTCTGGGCGCGGCCAGTAATTTCGCGATTCTGTCCAAATCCGGAATCACGGACGTTGCAGCCTCTGCAATCACCGGCGACGTCGGAGCCAGCCCGATTACCGGCGCTGCTATCGGCCTAAGCTGCCCGGAAGTGACAGGGACAATCTACTCAGTCGATGCAACCGGCCCTGCGCCATGTGTAGTGACCAACGCCGCACTGTTGACCACGGCTGTGGCGGATATGCAAACGCTTTACACCGATCTCGCCGGACGGACCCTGCCTGATTTTGTGGATCTGGGTGCCGGTGAAATAGGTGGATTGACCCTCGCACCTGGCCTCTACAAATGGGGCACGGGCCTTTCGATCTCAACCAATGTCACGCTATCGGGCGGGCCGAGCGATGTCTGGATCTTCCAGATCGCAGGAACCCTGACGCAGGCCAATGCCACAATAGTGACACTGACTGGTGGTGCTTTGGCCAAGAACGTCTTCTGGCAGTCTGCCGGTGCTGTGGCGATCGGAACGACCGCGCACCTTGAAGGCATCGTGCTGGGTCAAACATTGATCGCCGTGAATACCGGTGCAACAGTGAATGGCCGCTTGCTGGCTCAGACTGCGGTCACGCTTCAGCAAAACGTGGTGACACAACCTGCTCCGTAAGCACTCAAGAGCATCATTGCCGGGACCAGGCAAGCGGGAACCGCGGGGTTCACTTCTGGTCCTGGCATCTCCATTTTTTCTCGAAAGTCGCTAAGGAACTATGACCATGCGATTGGCCATGGCCTCGATACCGATGCTGGGACTCTTGTCGGTATCCGTTACACGGGCCGAGGCCCCAACCGGCGTGCAAATAGAAGTCAATTTTCTGCTTGCCTATGTGGAGGGCTCTGGATGTGAGTTCTTTCGCAACGGCACCTGGCACGATTCAAAAACTGCGCAAGGGCATTTACGCGACAAGTACAACTACCTGAGGAGGAATTTCAACCGCATGAGCCCAAATATGGCACGGGTTTTGGGCATCCGAGCCCCCCTTTGATTCGGTGGTTTGGGGCCGCGAAGGCCGCCCATAGTGCAGCCGCTGCGTATCCGCTGGTTTTGGGTCAGCCGCGCACGCAGTTGCTCCCCGCAGCGCTCGAAGTCGCCGCTTCACAGAGTCACCAACTGATGCGCTGGTCCACCTCGTAGTCCGGTGCGGGTCGCGCGAACGAATCCCAGTCGGGCTCGATTTGGCTGCCCTGGCCCGCCTGCGCTTCACAGTCATCCCACAAAGGCGGCCCACGTGCCGGGGATATGCGCAGCGGCTCGCAATATGCCCCGATGTGGTCCAGGATGTGCCGGATATCGGCACTGTGGGTGATGAACGCGATGATGCGCATCTGCCCACCACACAGCGGGCACAGCAGTGGGAACACCTCGTAGATACGGGCGATCAGCACCGCCCACAGGTAGTGGGCCGCTCGCTTGGGCGGCACGGGGTCGGGCGCGGGCGTGACTGCGTTGCCTGGCAGTGTTGGCGCGGGCGTGCCATGCCCCGTGCTGGTCGATTCGGGCTGCACTGCAACCGGCGGCGCCAGTGTCGCCATAGGCGTCACCGCCGCCCTGAGCGGCGAATTCGGTGCCAGCACACCAAAATAGCGGTGCCGGTGGGTGCGCGGTGGCGGCACCAGCGCCGCAATGCGGTCTATCAACTCCAGCGGTGTGAGGTGTAACTCGCTCACCTTGGCACCGCGCTTGTCAGAACCAGGCTCGCTGTGCTGTTTGGCGCAGCGGTAGATCAGGCCTGCGCCATCTTTGCGCAATCGTTCCATCGCAAACGCTGGACGCGCGCAATACCTCAGCAGCCGCTCCAGGCCTGCGCGGTCGTGGGCTTCGATGCAAACTCCGGCATCGACCGAGAAGCCGCTGTGTTTATAGGCTAGCATCTCTTGAGCCTCGAACCTCTCCAGCAGGCCCCGGCCCACGAAGGCGCGCAGGATGCGACGGCGCAAGGTGACCTGCGCCTGGGCCACGGTGGCCTCGTCGATACCGCTGGCCGGGTGGAATGGAAAATGATACCCGGCGCGGCGAGCACATCCTCAGCCGCAGCGCTCTCCTCTGCCGCCACTTCCTCAAACACCCCATCGACCACGCAGACGTGGAAGTACAGCAAGGACTAGGGTTTGTGCCATGAGCGCAAGGGCGTTACCGAGTGGATAATGCAAGCCATGAACGTCAACCGGGTGCCCCCAATAGCGACGCCGCCGAACGCGTGAGCCATCAGGAGCGCTGCACCGCCTGATGGGCGCTTGCATTCAAGCCGCTGTGATGGGTTTAAAGTAGCCCTTGATGCAAACCTCGCTGCGCACGCAGATCTGGATGTGGCTGTGGCTACGAAAGCCAGCACCGTCATAGATGGGGTCGCCCTCAAGAAAGGGGCCACGCACCGAGTCATATGCGGACTGCTTGCTCCCCTGCCTGATGTCGTGCAAGGTATTCATAACCAGGCAATCGAGGTTGCGACCTGCCTTATCAGGAGTCTTACCTACGTTCACGGGCATTGTCTTTCCCGCATAATCAAAAGCGGTTTTCACAGCATCGTAGGTTGTCATCACCTGGCGCATACCTTCACGGTCAAACAAATCGAGACAATGCCGTAGATCAATAATAGCCCCCAAAACGAAAGGCTCATCGATCTTTCCTCCTTGCTGGCGATCAAATGCCCACTCCCATGCGCGTGCCAAATTGCCCTCCCAGAAATAGATACCGCTACCCAGCCAATCGTATTTCTTTTCTGACCATTTGAGATGCGGCTCAGCGCCAGTAAGAATGGCATCACCGACTGACTTCTTGCAGCCGTGAAACCCAAGGATGAAGCTGGGCTGGTACTCGTAGACGGAGCCGTCCATGCTGCTCAGGAACGATACTGCTTGGCCAACACGCCCTTCTTGTCGATGATGCCTGAACGCTCAAGAAAGCTCACAGCCTGCTTCTTGCTGCTCGTGACTTTCTTAATATAAGCCTTCATGGCGTTCAGCTCTTTATCAGCCTTGCTCAGTGGCCTGACTGGGGTCTTGGTGGTTCTTGTGCGCTCTGCTATTTCATTCATACTGCTACCCCGCTCAATCTCAATGAACATTCAATGAACACATGATAACCACTCCGTGTAGCCACGTCCAAGCGGCGCATGGCTGACTGCATTAGAACCTATTCGCCAACTTTCAATTTGCTTCCATCAGAAAATACGATCGCCCTGGCTTTGAATTGGGTCTTGTATTTCCCCTCTTCCAGATTCCAGACGGCTTTGTGCTCTGGCAAGAACTGGTTGTAGTTGCGTGTGCCGCTCCACTTAGCCTCTCCACTTGGGGCAATCTTTTCGCTCATGCTGAACGACACTGCACCCACCGTCTTATCAAAGATATCCACAAAGTCCAGCACGCCAGATACGCCGCTGATCTCTTTGGCAGTCTTGTTCTTGACGCCGATATTGAACTCCTGTTCTGCTGAAAATCGGCGCAACTGATAGTTGCTTGGCAATTCCTTCTTTGAAAGCAGGGTGACCGTCACAGCGTTGTCAATGGCGGCCTGAGCTTCGGCTTGCTCCTTGAGCATCTTTTCTTTCAGTGCCTTGGCCTCAGCCTCTTGCTTGACTTGCTGGGCTAGCCACTTTTTCTGTTCTTCGATGGCGGTGCCAACTGTCGTTCCTAACGGAATACCTTCCTTGTTGCCGAAAGTCGCACTCAATTTGGAACGCATCAAGTAGCCAGCCACCAGTTTCTTATCTTCGTCGCTCAGCTTGTTGATCATCGGCGCCAGATCGGTGTCCCACTTGCTGGTATCGCTGGGAATGATAGTGTCGGTGGGCTTGGAACATGCGGCTAGTAGCGCCAGCGCCAACAGCGGTGCAGCCATTTGTGTTGATTTCATAATTGCTCTTCAAAGTTCAATGCTATTGCATTCATGGCCGACTTATTCCAGCCTTTCGGCAATCTGCCTTTTCAGTCTGCTTCCACTGCTGATAGTTGGCTTCATCTTTGGCTTGAAGGTAGCTCGCAGCCACGATGCCAGCCTGGACGCAAATCTGCATCTTGTCGCCTTCGCGCTTGGCAATCTGATATTTGGCTACAAAGTCGTCTGCCACCTTGGTTTCAATTTTCTTCATTTGAGAATCGACGTAGCTGTTTGATCCGGTTGACATCCACCAGATACCAACACCGGCAATCAAAAGTCCGGCGAACACTTGTTTGCCGGACAAATGTTTAGCCTTGGGATTTGGGTGTCCGCATTTTGGGCACAGCGCGGCAGTACTGCTGATTTCGGTCTTGCATTCCTTGCAATGAATAAGTGCCATGGTCGCTCCGATGCCGCGTCTCACTCTATTGCTTTCGCACCATGTCGATTTCGCGGAATTTTTCCCAAAATTGATTTTCTGTGGTCCCTCGGCTTGCACAGGCGTAGGTCTCCATGCGGGTAACTGCACCATAC
>JANXLW010000345.1 GCA_025354965.1 Betaproteobacteria bacterium | reverse complement strand
ATTCTTGGTACGCCTGCTGATATTGCCGGGTGCATTGGGCGCAAGCCTTCTGCCCACTCTCGCCCGAGACCGAGTCGTTGACTCAATGCGTGTTGCCGCCACATTCTTGAAGAGTGTGCAAATAGTTTCACTGGCGATGCTAGCGCTGTGTCTGACCGCGTCACTGCTTGCGTATCCGTTGATGGCACTATTCATATCTGAAGATTTCGCATCGAAATCCTGGCTCTTGGTCCTCATTCTTTCAGCGGGCGTATTTGTAAATGGCATTGCGTATCTTCCTTATACCGCCTTGCACGCTCATGGAAGAGCTAAGGCAACTGGCATGCTGCATATTATTGAACTTGTCGCATACATCCCCATCTTGATTTTGTTTATTCAATTATTCGGCCTCAATGGCGCCGCGCTGGCTTGGACTCTAAGAACCAGTGCAGATGCGGCGGCGATGTTTTGGCTCTACTCAAAGCAAGGGAAATAAGGTGTTCTCGCCCAGGTTAATATTCTCAGGCCTCTGGTTGACTCAAATTTTCCTGCACTTGGTCTTTAACGAAGCCTTTGTTCCATTTGAATTTTTGACCTGGGTGGTGATTCTTTTCGGCCTTACATTTTTCAATCTTGGCGCTACAGCTATCGAAAGTATCTATTCTCCTCATACTCCCGAAATAGCTCTGGGCTTCAAGACCTACCAGTCCGAAATTACCCGCTTTTTTAATGCCTTTGTAGTGATATATATTATTTTCGGAGGGTTAACCGGAATAGAGATATATGGAGCGCTTCAAGAGCTTGGCGCAGGCGGCCTTAATTTACCAAAAATTCGAGAACTCGTTGTTCAAGATTTTATAGGCGAACGGGTGTTGTACAACCAATTTAGAGTTTTCTATGTTGGAGTTGGTTTCAGCATATTCTTCATTGCATTATCAAACCATCTGACTCGTTGGCAGATTATTACAGCATTGGCTATTGGAATAATCTCAGCATTACTTACGACAGGCCGTCTTTACTTGTTGTTGTATTTTTTGTCAGTTACTGCTTTGCTTTATCAGGCAAAATATGTCACCGCCCGAGGAGTTCTAATTGCTGCATTTGGATTTATTCTTCTCTTTTTCATGGTGGCTGTATTGCTAGGAAAAGGAGAGGACGACGGTGTTGTTTCGGTATTTGACAGTTTGCTCTGGAATAGCCAAGTATATTTGATGAGCAGTGTATCCTGTTTCAACGATTTTTTGGCGACAGGCAGTCAAACAATGGAAGGAGGCGCTTTGGTGCCCAATTCGGCCCGCGAGATTTTTTCACACCTGGGCATAACAATTCCATTAAAGCCAAACTTGCTGCCTTTTTCTGAGGTACCGGTTCCCTGCAATACATATACCTACATGTTTCCCCTGTTTCATGACGGCGCTTTATTTGGAGTAGCGATCGGCAGTTTTTTTATCGGTTTTTTGCACCAATATCTGTACCTAAACTTTAAATACGCTGAAGAACCAATATTGAGCTACCTGTATGCAATATCTATTTATGCGATATTTATGTCGATTTTTGAGGATGCCTATTTTTCTTCGCCTGGATTTTGGCTGACGCTGATGGCACCTCCGTTTGTATATTATCTATTTCGAAAAACTGGAATCATTCAGTTGACGTAATTCTCCTCAATCGACCGTGATTTTAAAGCGTCTAAGTTTGAACTTTTATTGATATGACTAATATTGTGATGAATAAGTGTGTCGCCGCTGTTACTATTTGCTCAATTAACTACATCGGAAAAGCGTTGGTTTTGTTCGACACCTTTAAAGAGCATCATCCAGGTGACGATTTTTACCTTGTTCTTGTTGATCGCAAGACTGACATCAAGATTGCCAAGGCCGGCTTAAATATAATTTGGGTTGAGGATTTACCAATCAACAATTTGCTGCAACATGCTTTTTCATACGACGTCATAGAATTTAATACCAACGTAAAACCCGCTGCAATGAGGCTATTGCTGCACTCCTACAAAGCGGTAGTTTATCTAGATCCTGATATTAAAGTGTATTCCTCGCTTACTTCGGTATTCGAAGCGCTTGTTGACGCATCACTGGTAGTGACTCCACATGCCAACACACCGATTCTTGATGGTTTTAAGCCTGATGACCTTGATCTCCTGAAATTTGGTGCTTTTAATCTCGGGTTTGTCGGTGTGTCAGATTGCAGCGAGGGGCTGGCGTTTCTTGATTGGTGGTCAGACCGTTGCCTTGAACATGGCTATTACGAACCACAACTGGGCCTAGCTGTGGATCAGAAATGGGTAGGATTGGCACCTTGTTTTTTCCCTAACCTGCGCATTTTGCATGATGAAGGATTAAATGTTGCGTTCTGGAACCTGCATGAGCGAAAACTATCGAAATCCGGGGAAACTTGGCTAGTCAATGAAAAAACACTGCTGAAATTTATTCATTTCAGTTCATTTGGTACCAGTACGCCTGGATTGGTTGCACAAAAGCAGACTCGTTTTCCTGTGGGGAGTCGCCCCGATTTCAACATGCTCGCCGTTGAGTATGTGCAGAATTTGCAGACCAATGCATCAGATGAATTTTCAGATCGCCCGTATGGTTTTGACTACTTCGACGATGGCACATACGTCACGCCGACTTTGCGTCGCTTCTATGGGGCTTTGAAGGCAAATGAATTTGAATTCGAAAAAAACCCGTTTTCTGCCATCGGGCCAGTCAAGCAATTTGCCAAACGACATGGCTTGCTTATCAAAGGGAATATGAAATCAAAACGTCATATATTTCGCGATATGGGTGCATATGGTTTACAAATTAAAATGATTGAAAAAATTTTGCGAGTGGCTCTGTTTGTATTAGGGCCAGAGCGGTACTTCAACTTGATGCGCTACTTAGCTCACATTTCATCACTCCGAAATCAAGTCGCGATGTTTGGAAAGATTGATTGACCTAATTTTTAAATATTACTGAATATATCTATGAACGCTAATGTATTTATTAAACCACAGGTCGTACTGATAACTGGCGGTGCCGGTTTTATTGGGCAACGTTTGTCCCGGGCTTTACTTTCACAGGGCGCACGGGTTCGCGTTTTGGATAACTTTGGTCCGCAGACTCATGCAAGCGACACGCTCCCGCCAGATTTGGCGGCCGAAGTTGAACTTGTCAGGGCTGACGTGCGTGACCGCAGTGCTATGAAGGATGCCTTGACCGGGGCGGACGCGGTCATACACTTGGCGGCAGAAACGGGCACGGGGCAGTCGATGTATGAAATCGAGCGTTACTTCAGCGTGAATGTTCAAGGCACTGCCACATTGCTTGATTTGCTACAGAATGATCGCTGTGGTGGCGCAGTGAAAACGCTTGTTGTGGCGTCCAGTCGCGCCGTGTATGGCGAGGGTGCCTACCACTGTGCAAATCATGGTGCAGTCTATCCAGGTCAACGTGCACAGGCTGAAATGTCGCTAGGGCAGTTTGAGCCAGCTTGCCCGCTATGTACCTCCCGAATATCTCTATTGGCGACGTCCGAGTACGCCCCGTTCAAACCAATGTCGGTCTATGGCTTGACCAAACAGGTTCAAGAGCAGTCAGTGCTGATGCTTGCAAGTACTCTTGGAATCAATGGGTTTGGTTTAAGGTATCAGAACGTTTATGGGCCTGGGCAGTCTTTAAAAAACCCCTACACGGGAATTTTGGCGGTGTTCTCCAATCTTGCCCGTCAAAACCAGCCCATTGAAATCTATGAAGACGGGAAGGAGTCGAGGGATTTTGTTTATATCGATGATGTGGTTGAGGCGACAACCCGGTGCGTCAATTACGCTGGGCAATTCATAGGAGCTTTGAATATCGGTTCTGGTCAGGCCACTAGCGTCATGACGGTGGCCCAAGAGATAAAAGAATACTTTGCCAGTAAAAGCACGATCAGCGTGACTGGCGCATTTCGGTTGGGCGATATTCGCCACAATATTGCCGATATATCTTTGGCACAAGATTTGATAGGTTTCGCCCCAGAGGTTTCGTTCAAAGAGGGCCTGTCCAATTTTCTCGCATGGGCACAGGGACAGCCGGTTGAAGACAAGTCGGCCTATTTGCGGTCAGTCCACGAGTTGGCCGAAAAAGGGCTGATGGGCAGCCAGGGTCGGGTGGTATGAATTTGTCGGAGTTGCGAGCGTTATTGCGCGCGGATTTGATCCGTCTGGTGATCGTTGCGCCTGGGGCCTCCAATCCACAGGTCAATTGGCTGAAGATGTTGAGCCCCCGGTTTGTTCCGGTGCTGTTTGTACGATTTTCCAGATACTGCTATCTTTCTCGATGGCTTCGCCTGATGAGTCCGGTTTTCACGTGGGTAAATGTCTTGCTGTTTGGGGTTGAGTTCACGCCAAAGTGCGAGGTGGGCGGCGGATTGATGCTTCCGCATACCAGTGGTACTGTGGTAGGGGCGCTGAAAATTGGACGTAATGCCACAATTTTTCACGGCGTTACGCTAGGGGCCAAATTTGCAGATATCGCATTTACCCCAGAAACCAGGCCGGTGGTGGGCGACAACGTGACATTTGGTGCCGGCGCGAAAGTGTTGGGCGGAATTTCCGTGGGTGACGGAGCAGTGATTGCTGCGAATACTCTGGTTCTCAACGACGTTGATTCGATGGCGTTCATGATCGGCGTGCCTGCCGTGGCAAGAGGTTTGCCGTCATGAGTGCTCACTTGCGCGGCAAGAAGATTCTTTTCTTCGGGCCGGTGACATTCAATTATGAAAAAGCAATAGTGGATGAGCTAGAGCGGCAGGGCGCTCAAGTGGTTTACCGAAGCGACAAGCCCGGACATTCATTTTTAATTAAGGTGCTTGTCCGGTTATTTCCAAAAATGCTCTGGGGCTATTCTGATCGTGTTTTCGGACGCTGGTTTGCAAAAAATGGCCCTGCTGAATGCGATATTGTCTTTGTCATCAAAGGCGAGGGGCTGTCGCCACGATTTTTGGATGTTCTTAAAGGACAATACAAAAATGCCAAATTCATTTTTTATCTTTGGGACAGCATCAAGAACGTTCGCAATGCTGAGTTGCTGATACCAAAATTTGACTACCTTTACAGTTTTGACCCAGAAGATTGTCGGCAATATCCACTATTCAAATACCGACCGCTTTTTTTTCTTGAACAATACCGTGTATCTGCGCCAACGGAAGGTAAAGGGTGCTTTTTTATTGGCACTTTGAACGGCGACCGCCCAGCGGTAATTTCACACGTTCTTGACGCACTGCCCAAAACAATTGCATTCGATTATTCGTTGTTTGTGCGAAATGATATTGAGCTATTTTTCAGGCGTCTATTCGACAACGCCTTGAAACATCTTGATCCCGTGAGGTTGATCAGGACACCGATGACGGCTCAAATTGTCAGCCAGCGTTTTCAGACAAGTGCTGCAATTGTTGATATTGAGCATCCGAACCAGGTCGGATTGACGATGCGCACCTTTGAGGTACTGGCGTCTGGAAAAAAACTGATCACGACCAATAAGAACATCGCGACCCATGACTTCTACCATCCGAGCCGCATTTGCATAATAGACCGCATTGACCCAAAGCTGGAGACCGATTTCTTTGAGGGGCAAATGGAGCCCCTCCCTATGTCATTTTTTGTCAATTTTTCGTTGAACGGCTGGCTTTTGGAAATTTTTCAATGCGTCACGACAAACACGGATAAATTAAGCCAATGAAACGGCTATTTGATATTCTGATCGCCGCGCTCGCGACAATTGCGTTGTCAATTCCATTGGCGCTGGTTTCTTTGGCGGTCAGCTTGACGTCGGCCGGGCCGGTTCTGTATTGGTCTGACCGTATCGGCCGCCAAAACAGAATCTTCAAAATGCCGAAGTTCCGTAGCATGAGGATTGGCACTCCGGCAGTCGCAACCCATTTGCTTCCTGACCCTGAGGCCTACCTGACACCCATCGGAAGCTTCCTGCGTAAAAGCAGTCTGGATGAGTTGCCTCAGTTGTGGAGCATTGTCAAAGGTGACATGAGTTTTGTGGGTCCTAGGCCAGCGCTATTTAATCAACAAGACTTGATTGACTTGAGGACAAAAGTCGGCGTGCATGAGCTTTTGCCGGGTCTGACGGGTTGGGCTCAAATCAATGGCCGCGACGAACTGCCCATTCCACAAAAAGTAGCGCTCGACGCAGAGTATCTTCACAAAAAATCTATGTGGCTTGACATTAAAATAATATTTCTAACCGGAATAAAAGTTATAAAGAGAGACAATGTGACACATTAAAATGAAAATGCGATTGCGCCGGAAAAACCTAACTTTTGATATAAAGGCATTCATCATGAGTAATTTAATTGAAATTCAAAACCAAATTGAAAAATTGACCAGGCAAGCCAATGAAATCAAGGATCGGGAATTTGATAAAACCGTGCAGGAGATACTTGCCAAAATGAATGCGTTTGGCATTGGTTTGAAGGATTTGCAGTCTCGAAAAACGCTTAAAGCTTCAGCTACTAAGGCTGGCAAGCCTCGTTTACCGGCCTCTAAACCGACCAGTGGCAGGGTCAAAAGCAAACATGCGGGCTCGGTGATCGCCCCTAAATTCCTTGGCCCCAATGGTGAAACCTGGAGTGGTCGCGGCCTGATGCCGCGCTGGCTTTCAGCGCTGGTTGCGCAAGGCAAAACCAAAGAAGATTTTGCGATCAAGAGCTGAAAATAGCCGGATCGAATTGGGGAGTGATATGCAAAGCAGGGTATTAGGCTGGCCGCGCGCCGGCAAGCGCATCGTTGTCGTTGCGTTAGACGTGGTTTTGGCGTTGGTCGCAACCTGGATCGCCTTCACTTTGCGGTTGGACGCATTGCACTGGCCGACTGGTTTGCAGTGGCGGGTGTACGCGTTGGCTCCAGTGCTGGCGGTTCCAATTTTTGTCAAATTTGGCCTTTACCGGGCGATTTACCGCTACACCGGCCAAGCTGCGTTGAACACCATGGCCAAGGCCGTGGGTACCTACGGCACCCTGCTGATCGCCGTTTTGTTCTGGCAAAAATGGCAGGGCGTGCCTCGCAGTTTGGGCGTATTGCAACCATTGGTATTTCTGCTTTTAGCCGGAGGCAGCAGGGCATTGGCGCGGTTTTGGCTCGCCAATATGGGCGAAGGCCGCCAACAAGCAGAAGGCAAGATGCTGATTTACGGGGCCGGCACGGCAGGTGTGCAGACCGCAACCGCGATGGCGGTGTCGGGGCAGTACCATTTGTTGGGCTTTATTGACGACGATCCGTCGAAGGTGGGGCGCAGTGTGAATGGTGCTCAGGTTTTTGCTGCATCTGCCGTGCCGGACCTGGTTTCGAAAAGCGGGGTGACTGACATCCTGATGGCTTTGCCCAGCGCATCGCGTTCGCGCCGCAATGAAATCATCCAGGGTTTGCAGACTCTGCCGGTTCACATTCGCACCTTGCCAGCCTGGTCTGACCTGGCCAGCGGTCGCATTACAGCTTCTGACTTCCGCGAGCTTGATGTTGAAGATCTTTTGGGGCGCGAGCCGGTTCCGCCTGACACAGCCTTGCTGGGCCAAAACCTGACTGGCCTAGTGGTGCTTGTGACGGGCGCTGGCGGGAGCATTGGTGGGGAACTATGCCGTCAAATCGTCTTGCAAAATCCAAGGCAATTGCTGCTGCTGGACCATAACGAATTTGGTCTCTACACCATTCATCAGGAGTTGCAGGGCATTTGCGCGTCCTTTGCCCAGGCTGTGGTGCTTGTGCCCCTGCTGGGAAGCGTCGCCAACTACCCGCGCCTGTTTGAAATTTGCCAAACCTATCGACCGGCCACGATCTACCACGCAGCAGCCTACAAACATGTGCCACTGGTAGAAAGCAATGCGGGTGAGGGTGTGGCCAATAACGTGTTTGGCACGCTCTACATGGCACGTGCCGCGCTAGAAAACTCGGTGGAACGGTTTGTTTTGATATCAACCGACAAAGCGGTCAGGCCGACCAACGTGATGGGGGCCACCAAACGAATGGCTGAGCTGGTGTTGCAGGCGCTGGCATCTGAAGCTTCGCCCCATTTTGTAGGCGCTCAAAGTCCAGGGCAAAAAGACGCCGCCCACCAGACTTGTTTCACTATGGTGCGGTTCGGCAACGTGCTCGGGTCCAGCGGAAGCGTAGTGCCCCTGTTTCGCAAACAGCTGGCAGACGGCGGACCGCTCACCGTCACCCATGCTGAGGTCACCCGCTATTTCATGACTATTCCGGAGGCCGCGCAACTTGTTTTGCAAGCCGGTGCCATGGCGCGTGGCGGGGATGTATTTGTGCTGAACATGGGCAAGCCCGTGAAAATCATCGACCTCGCACGGCGCATGGTGAAGTTGTCCGGCATGTCGGTGCGCGACGAAGCGAATCCACATGGAGACATCAATATCGCTATCACTGGCCTTCGGCCGGGCGAAAAGCTGTATGAAGAACTGCTGATTGGCGACAACCCAGAGGCAACCGGACACCCTCGCATCATGAAAGCACATGAACACTGTTTGCCGTGGCCCGAATTGAGCGCTGAGCTGGCGCTACTTGCCGATGCACTGCGGGACGACAATTTGCCGGCCATGCGAGAGTCGCTTGAGCGCAACGTCCAGGGATATCAGCCGGGTGGGACGACTGCCGCTGTGAGCACCTTTTGACATTTTTTGACATTTTGGCCAGATGACCCAATTATTGAGATTTTCATAACTGATCGTCGGCTTCTTCCAGCAAAATCGGGCGTCATGAATTGTGAAAATACCTGTATTTGGGGCAAAATTTCACCATGACCGACATCAGCAAAATCGAAGCCCGCGACAAAGCCGAAATCCTGGCTCAGGCGCTGCCCTACATCCGCAAATTCCACGGCAAGACTCTGGTCATCAAATATGGCGGAAACGCCATGACCGACCCCGCTCTGCAAGCCGATTTTGCCGAAGATGTGGTGCTGCTGAAGCTGGTGGGCATGAACCCGGTGGTGGTGCATGGAGGCGGGCCGCAAATTGAAAACGCGTTGAACCGCCTGGGCAAAAAGGGCGAGTTCATCCAGGGCATGCGTGTGACGGACGCCGAAACCATGGAAGTCGTCGAGTGGGTGCTGGGTGGTGAAGTGCAGCAAGACATCGTGGGCTTGATCAACCTGGCCGGGGGCAAGGCCGTGGGTTTGACCGGGCGCGACGGCGCCATGATTCGCGCGCAAAAACTCAAAATGGTGGACGCCAACGACCCGACCAAAGAGCATGACGTCGGGCAGGTAGGCGACATCGTCTCCATCGACCCCAGCGTGGTGAAAGCCCTGCAGGACGACGCCTTCATTCCGGTCATCAGCCCGATTGGCTTTGGCGACGAAAACGAGAGTTACAACATCAACGCCGACGTGGTGGCCGGCAAACTCGCGATTGTCTTGAAGGCTGAAAAGCTGGTGTTGCTGACTAACACGCCGGGCGTGCTGGACAAAAGCGGCAAGTTGCTGACTGACCTGACCGCAAGGCGAATTGAAGAGCTTTTTGCCGACGGCACCATCAGTGGCGGCATGCTGCCCAAGATCAGCGGCGCGCTCGATGCGGCCAAGAGCGGCGTGAACGCGGTTCACATCATCGACGGGCGCGTCCCACATGCCATGTTGCTTGAAATTTTGACAGACCAAGCCTACGGAACAATGATCCGTTCGCACTGAGTTCCTTCAGCAAAAACCCTTGCAGGCGCTGTGAGAGAATCAAATATCAATCTAACAAAGCGCCATGCCCGCAGACGACAACTCCATTGCTTCCGAGCCGCCTGAAGGCCTGGACATCGCCCCCCCTCCCCCTCCCGCTCCCGAACCTGTTCGCAAACGCCCTAAACCAGGGGAGCGGCGCGTTCAGATACTGCAGGCCCTGGCCACGATGCTGGAGCGTCCCGGCGCAGAGCGCATCACCACCGCCGCGCTGGCAGCCAAACTTGAGGTGAGCGAAGCGGCGCTGTACCGCCACTTTGCCAGCAAAGCGCAGATGTTTGAAGGTTTGATCGACTTCATCGAGCAAACGGTCTTCTTGCTTGTCAATCAAATCGCCGAACGGGAAAGCGCCACGCCCAGTGGCACCGAGGGCAGCGCCCGGCAGGCAGCCAAAGTCGTGACGATGGTGATTCAATTCGCCGAAAAAAACCCCGGCATGACCCGCGTGATGGTGGGTGACGCGCTGGTGTTTGAGAACGAGCGGCTGCTGGTGCGCATGAACCAGTTTTTTGACAAGCTCGAATCCGTGCTGAAGCAAAACCTGCGCAGCAGCGCGCTCGAAAACGGCTCCGGCAAACCGACGGCCGATGCGCAAGTGGCGGCGTCCGTGCTGACCGCCTTTTTGGTCGGCCGCTTGCAGCGTTTTGCAAGGTCAGGCTTCAAGCACCTGCCGTCTGAAAACCTGGACGCCTGCTTGGCTCAAATGCTTCATTAGTAGTAGCAAGCTATTTAGCATTTATAGGGGAATATAGCTGTTTTTTCAAAACTGAGGCCAAGCAGGAACTCACCAGTTCCACAAAGTCCCGTCATGTTGCAGCCGGTTCACGGGCAAATAAGCCGGCTTGTACGGATGTTTTGCCGCCAGCGTCTCGTCAATCTCCACGCCGTGGCCCGGCATCTCCCCGCAGTGCATGAAGCCTTGGTCAAAACGGTAATCATGCGGAAACACTTCATCGGTCAGCGCTGAATGGGGCATGTGCTCCTGGATGCCAAAGTTGGGCACCCAGGTGTCGAAGTGCAGGGCCGCACCCATACACACGGGGGAGTTGTCGGTGGCACCGTGGCAGCCGGTGCGGACCTGATACATCGCCGCAAAATCTGCAATGCGGCGCAAGTGGGTGATGCCGCCGGAGTGGACCACGGTGGCGCGGATGTAGTCGATCAGCTGGTTTTGAATCAGGTCTTTGCAGTCCCAGATGCTGTTGAATATTTCACCGACCGCCAAAGGTGTGGTGGTGTGCTGGCGGATCAGTTTGAACGCCTCCTGGTTCTCGGCTGGCGTGGCATCTTCGATCCAGAACAAACTGAACGGCTCCAATGCTTTGCCAAGCCGCGCCGCTTCAATTGGCGTGAGGCGGTGGTGCACGTCATGCAGCAAATGCACGTCCGGTCCGACCGCGTTGCGCACGGCTTCAAACAGTTTGGGCGTGTGGTGCAAATACTTTTCGCTGCTCCAGTCATGTTCGCTGGGCAAGGCGGCATCGGCCGGTTCGTACAGCTTGTTTCCTTTGCCGTCGTGATGGGCCACGCCATAAACCTTGTCCAGCCCCGGCACGCCGCTTTGGGCGCGAATGGCGGTGTACCCTAGCTCGCGCTGGCGCAGCACTTCATCTACCGTGTGGCCAATGTCTTTGCCATTGGCATGGGCGTAAACCATCACGCGGCTGCGGCTGCGACCGCCCAACAATTGGTACAGCGGCATGTTCGCGGCTTTGGCCTTGAGATCCCACAAGGCTGTGTCCACCGCAGCAATGGCCGTCATGGTGACGGGGCCACGCCGCCAATACGCACCTTTGTACAGGTACTGCCAAATGTCTTCGATCTGGTGCGCGTCGCGGCCTATCAGGCAGGGGATGACATGATCCGTCAAGTAACTCGCCACGGCCAATTCCCGGCCATTCAGCGTGGCGTCGCCAATGCCCGTCAGACCTTGGTCGGTTTCGATCTTGAGTGTGACGAAGTTGCGACCTGGGCTGCAGACGATGACGCGGGCGGCGATGATTTTCATGATTTGGATTGCGATGAATCTGGACGGGTCTCGCCGTGAATTGTCCTGGCGCTAGCTGCGCGGGCGGTAATCTGATTCAACTCTGACAGCGCGGCCAAAATTCCAGTGTGGTTAATGCAGTCTAGCCAACGGGCAATCAGCTTCACCCAAGCCCTGTGCCCTGGCAGCACCTCACCCCATATCGGGATCAGGCGTGCCAAAACTTGTGTGGCCTGGTTGGCATCTGCGCCGCAAGCCGTGGCGATTTTTTGCAGTGAGCTGGCCATTGGATCATTCACGGCATAAGCGACATTGCCATCATCCACGCCGCGAAGGTAGCGTATCCAGGCCGCAGCCGCAAAAGCCAGGCGTTCAAACGACAGGTTCTTTTCAAATGCGCCAAGTACCGAAGGCACCCAGCGCTGCGGGATTTTTTGCGAGCTGTCGGTGGCAATCTGGTGCACGCTGTGTTGCAGCGACGGGTTGGCAAACCGGGTCAGCAGGGCATCGCGGTATTCGGCCCAGTCGGTGCGGCGCAATTGCGGGCCAACTTCTTGGGTCATCAGGTCGTGAATGAAGGTGTGAATGTCAGGGTTTTGAATGCCGTCGCTGATGACGTGCAACCCGGCCACGGCGCCAATGCAAGCCATGGCGCTATGGCTGGCGTTGAGCAGGCGCAGTTTGGCATCTTCAAACGGTGCGACGTCTGTCACCACATTCACACCCGCTTGTCGCAGGCACGCGGCATCACCAGGGTCACAAAACCGGTCTTCAATCACCCATTCCCAAAAGCCTTCGGTTCCTAACGCAGCGCCGTCTTCGCAACCCAGTGCGTCTGCTGCCGCAGCCCGCCGCAACGGCGTGGACGCAGGCACGATGCGGTCCACCATGCTGTTGGGGAAAACGCAGCAAGACTCAATCCAATGCGGCATATTGGCTTGCTTCTGGGCCGATTGCAAACACAGTGCCTTGAGCTTGTCTCCGTTGTGGGACAGGTTGTCGCACGAGGCCAGCGTGAGTCCACCCAGGCCCGCTTGTTGCCGCGCCGCCAAACCCTCAACAATCAAATCAGCCAGAGCCGGGGTGTAGCCTTTTTCGGTGACCGTCAGGGTGATCCACCGCGTCTGTGCTGCACTGATGGCCTGCGCGACAAGGTGCCGCTCACGCGCGGCGACGCAGGTACCCAAAATGGCCCCTGGCACCTGCCAGCGTGTGCTCACATGGTCAGCAATTTGCACCACGTACAGACCGTCTTGGGCCGCCAATGTGTCTGCCACCGCCGGGTTGTGCATGGCCACGCCAAGTACACCCCAACGCAAATCACCCGCCTGCAAAAGTGCGTCAAACACCAGCGCCTGGTGGGCTCGGTGAAATGCACCTAAGCCCAAATGCAGCACACCGGGCGCGCCAGTGCGGGCATAACTTGGCACCTGAATGCCCCGCGATTGCAAGACGGGCAATACATGCTGTTTTAAAGCTTCCACAGGTCTCGAACTCCAATGATTGGAACTAAATTGGCCCGTAGTTCCCGTGGGTATTCAGTAGTTTGATATATAAATAGGAGCATTCATATTGAAACCCGAAACTGGCCAGACCCTCAAAGCGCCAGCGCCACGCCCACTTTTTTACCCGCCGCCACAATCTCGCCCCAAGTTTGTTGATCGACTGTGATGCCTTCGGCGGTGCGCTGTTTGCGGGCGATACGTTCGGGCTCGCCTGCCAGCATGACAGTGTCCGTGCCCGGCGCGACGGGTCCGCTTTTGAGCCAGTCCACAAAGGCCAGTGCTTCGGCATCAAAGACATCCGGTGTGCCCAGTTTCGCCGGGTCAATCAGGATGGTCAACATGCCGTTGATGACGGCGCGCACCGACGGGTCTGTTGGTTTGTGCCAGGTGCCGCTGCCGGTCAGCGCGCCGCCCAGCAGTTCACTGGCCACGGCCATGCCGTATCCCTTGTGTTCGCCAAAGGTCAACAGCGCACCCAGCAGGCCGTTGCTCTGCGGCACCACCACCACGCCGGGGTTGGTGGTGGGGCGGCCATGTTCGTCAATCAGGGTGCCAGGCTCAACCTGCACGCCCTTGTTGTGCGCCACGCGCATCTTGCCTTGGGCGACACGGCTGGTGGCGAAGTCCAGAATGAAGGGTTCGCGCCCGTGCAGCGGAATGCCGATGCAACACGGGTTGGTGCCAAAACGCCCGTCGGCGCCGCCCCAGGGCGCCACCACCGGGCGCGACAACACATTGACAAAATGCAGGGACACCAGCCCCTGGGCCACCGCCATCTCGGCGAAGTGGCCAATGCGACCCAGGTGGTGCGCATGGCTTAAGGTCATGATGCAGCTGCCGTGCTGCTTCGCGCGTTCAATGCCCATCTGCAT
>JANXLW010000277.1 GCA_025354965.1 Betaproteobacteria bacterium | reverse complement strand
TTGAAATCAAAAACAAGGAGACAAAGCAAAAACCAGCTATTGAGTACACTTATCCACAGTTGCTGATTCAAGAATTGGCAACCCGCCCTGGCTCATTATTGGATCGGCAGGGTGGCTCAATATTCAATCGGCGCTGACACTCAATGCTTTCTCGCGCTATGAGAACGGCAAGACCAAACCGCCGCTGGCCTTGGTCAAGTTATTCAAGCTGCTGGATCGTCATCCCGATCTGCTCACCGAAGTTAGAACCGCCTGATCTTCTCGAAACTCGCCGTTGCGCACTATGTCAAGCGAGAACAGTTTTCGAGAACGCCCCGGCCACTTCGGCGCTAGGCTGCGCCACCTTTTCAGCAAGCCTTAACGTGCTTTAAATTCCGTTTTCTGAGACGACCCCAATTTGTACATGCTCAGGCCAGAACTACGCCCATAAAGGGCCAGATGGCGCAAAAAGCGTCACCAGATGCCTCGAAAGTGGCGCAGAAACTGGAAAATCGCACGCGAACAGCAGAATGAATCGCAAAAACTTGGCGCAACGCGAACAAAAAATACGCGCTAGGCCGCTGGTTTGGTCAAAGTTGATTTGATCCGCGTTTCCTTAAGGCTTTGGTCAGCCTGCCAGGAGGCGGACAAGAAACATTGCTCGTACTTGCAATCGCTATTGGGGTAATGAAATAACTTCGCCAACGCCAGCGTGTTCATGATTCGGGCCAAACTGCTTGGTAAACAGTGATTGTGCGAATTCTCCTGTGCAATGTCCAGGTGCCACGTGGTCAACTTTCCACTTAAACTTGAAATTTTCAACAATATTAGCGACCTGCTGGTCAGTGGCATCCGTCAAGTGCATCCCCCCAAAGACCGAATAAATGTTTGGGTCGATTTCTGCAGCAGCCGCAAGAATCTTTTCTATTCCAGGATGAGAGCAGCCTACAAAGACTGCCAATCCTTTGGATGTTTTGATCGCCATTGATAGCTCGTTTAGTTCAAGAGTACCTTTGTTTTCCGAGACCGTTCGAAATAAAAACACGCCCGGAAGCACCTCGACAGGCTTGTCAATCTGGCTGATATTCGCTCCGGGCCAAGGCGAATCGACGGTGGCTTTGTCACCGTCAAAGTAGTGAAGATCCTCTGGTGTTTCGGCAACTCTGCGTGAAGCCAATCTCACCACTGGAGCTGACGTGGGTGAACCGAAAGATCCCGTTTCCAAGGGTGCATAAATCTTGACCTTTGGGTTTTGTTGAAGAACGTAAGCCATGCCTGATGTATGGTCACCATGTCGGTGGGTGAGTACGACGAAATCAAGCGACTTCAGATCAATGCCGAGCTTTTTGGTATTCGCCGCGAATCCACCATATTGCCCGCCGGTATCGAACAGGATCCGCTTACCCCCATGTTCCACAAGGACTGAGTAGCCCCAACCCAAAAAAACATCATGCTGCTTGCCAACTAAAGCGTCGTAAATGATGGTTGCACGCGAAGCCTTCCCATCCGCAAAAGTAGAAGAAGAAACTGTCGCAAGGATAGTAATGCAGGCGAGAATTAAGGCCCGGCTCAATTTTTTTATCATTCTTTGCACCTGATATTTTTCACGGTATGGCGTAAGACTTAAAGGGCCAAAAGCTACTCTTGACAAACAAGGGCACAACCGGAACCTCTAATTAGATTTTAGGGTTCTTCGTGGACTTTAGTGTAAAAATAAAAGTCCCCGCCCTGATTAAACACTGGCCGGCCGGTGTCGGCTGCCGAAAGATGAAGTGCAAGCTCGATTGAACATTTGGCGACTATCGCCGACTCTCACACCTTAACGTGAAAGAACCCAACCTTCAGGCGCGCATGACCCTGACCCCGGCCGAGCCACAAGCAAGAAGGAGACCTTAATTCGTCAGCGGCTCAGGCTGGCGTCGGCACAAAGCCATGCTTGACCAACATCTTAGCTAATAGTGCCCAACCCGCCAAAAGTGTAAAGTTAGGCGGCGGGCACCCCCTGCACCGCTGATCCAGCCAGCAAGCGGACGATCACCAAGGTCCTGCACACCGTGTACTTTCAAGCCTTTTTGAAAGTCACATCGCATGCACGCCAGCCATCATCGCCTGTCCATTCTCTCCACCAGTGAAATCGATGATTTGTACGGACTCCTGCGTTTTTGCCAGCGCTGACCGTGACCTCTTCTTCCAACTGAGTGGCCCTGAGCGGACAGCTGTAGCGGCAATACGCACGGTGTCGGCGCCGTTCACCTGATACTTCAGCTGGGCTACTTCAAGGCCAAACGCCAGTTCTTCGCCTATGACAAGAACGACACTGTGGATGACCTTGGCCACATTCTCAGCCAGTATTTCCCCGGCATGGACGCGGCAGTGATCAAAACCCGTGGCGGCCATCAACACCATATTGGCGCGCACTGCGCAGCGAACGCTTGCCAGGCTCGATGTACTCCAGCGAAGCAAGGTCTCCAAATCATCTTTGCCAAACTCGACTATCACCCTGCGCCTATTCATTCTGATACCCCTCGAAATTGGAATGTTCAGGCTTGGAGCGGAAAATCAAAGAAAAGTTCAATATATATGAAACACTACACTAGCGCAGCCGCCGGGGACATTGGTGGAATTTGGATTGCAGGTGCCGCCAGATGGCAGGCATGACACTCACGCCCTGACTTGCAAGAAGACAGCCGCACAAGCCAGGCACGGCGTTGCTACTTGCCGAAAGCCCCGGGAAACTTGTCCTTGTAACTCGAAGTCGTGCCCACGGTCTGCGCAGCGAGCATCGCCCGCACGATCGCACGCGCCAGGGTGTCGGACGCGGCGGCGCCCAGCAGGTTGATGTTCGCAGGGGTGAAGCCCCAGGCCGCCTGCTGCTTGAGTGTGTCCAGGTCGAGCAGCCCGGTGCCGAGCACAAACACCGTGTCGCCGTCGAACATCGTATGGGCCGG
>JANXLW010000270.1 GCA_025354965.1 Betaproteobacteria bacterium | reverse complement strand
AAACGCGGCGATGCAGAATTTTCGCCATGACTATGTCCGACTCAAGGCGGGTTGGGACGGCTACCGCGCTTATGACGCCTGGGTCGCCGACGCCAACAATGCAGCGTTTGGTGCACAGGCCGCGTATGACGAACTGGTACCAGGTTTTGAGGCTTTGTTTGATCAAAATGGCAAGGACTGGCAGCGGTTTTATGATGCGGTCAGGCAGTTGGCGGACAAGCCGACAGTTGAACGGACGCGGTTGCTGCAACAAAATACCAAGGAGCTGACAAGTGGCTGATCTTCATATCTTGCGTCATCACGGGCTTGGACTACCGGCGGCAAGAAAGATCGCCTTCAAGTGGGCGGAACACGCCGAGCAAGAATTTGGCATGAGTTGCAGTTACGAAGAAGGCAAGACACACGATGAGGTGTGTTTCAAACGGTCCGGCGTTGACGGCACTTTGACTGTTACCAGGGACCGCTTTGAGCTCGACGCCAAACTGGGCTTTTTGCTCGGCGCCTTCCGGGGGAAAATTGAGTCGGAAATTGTGAAAAATCTGGATCAACTGCTGGTCGCAAAACCGCAGGTAAAAAAACAAACCAGCAAGAAGAAATGAGCAGCGGGTAATGACGTCCGTTAACTCAAGGAGTCGATCAAATCAATATACTGCTGCATGGCGTCCTCTTTGATAGTGCCTTTCAAGCTGGTCCATGCGTCCCATTTGGCGCGTCCCACCATGTCGCCAAAACCGGGCTTTTTGTCCGCGTTGTCACCAACACTGGCCTGCTTGTACAAAGCGTATATTTTCAGCAGCGTCGCGTTATCGGGGCGCTCGCTCAAGTTTTTTGAATTGGCAGCGGCAAGCTCGAATTTTGTTTTCAAATCAGACATGGTGTTCTCCAAACAAGGGGAATACCCCACACAGTTGGGGTATTTGCGCCGTATCTTAAAGGTCTGTTTGCCTACAAAATAGGGGGCTTTCCCCAGTAAGGGAACGTCAGCCATTCAACTGCAAAGTCAGGAGCCTTCATGGTTACGCGAATCAATGTCAAAAAAGTCGCCCGGCAGGCCAGCCGTGAATTTTCCAATGCCGTTGGCGGCACGCTGGGGCTGACTGGTGAACGCATGAGTAAAGTCGATACCGCGTGGCTGCGCATGGACAACCCTTCCAATCTGATGATGATTGTGGGCGTGTGGATCATCAAACCTGGCGTCAGCTACCAGGACGTGCGTCAGCGCATTGAAGAGCGCCTGCTCAAATACCCGCGCTTTGGACAGCGCGTGCAACAGGATGCGGCTGGTGCCAGCTGGGTCACCGACACGGACTTCAGTATTGACCGACATGTGGTACTGGAAAAACTGCCGGCCACTGCGAAGACTCACGAGCAGCAAGCTTTGCAGGACCGTTTGGCCGAGCTCGCCGTGAAGCCGCTCGATATGGGTCGGCCGCTATGGCAGTTTCACCTGGTTGAGAATTACCAGGGTGGCTCAGCACTGATGGTCAGGATCCATCATTGCATCGCCGATGGCATTGCACTTATTTCGGTTACTCAGTCGCTGGTCGATGGTGGATCAGCGCCACCGCAACGAACTTTTAAGGCAAAGACCGAAGGCTCCGAGGCTGCGCAAGACTGGATAGTGGATACCTTGGTCCGACCATTTACCGACGTGGCAGTCAAGGCGCTGGGGGCGGCCGGTGACCGTGCCGGCAACGCCATGGAGATGATCAGCGAGCCGCAAAAAGGCATCGAAAAAGGCCTGACTGGATCGGTCGAACTGGCCAGATTGGCGTACCAGGTGTTGCGTGACGGTGCCGCGTTGGCGTTGATGCCGGACGACTCACCGACCCGTCTGAAAGGCATTCCCGGCGTCACCAAACGGGTGGCGTGGTGTCAACCGATCCCGCTCGAAGAAGTGAAAGCCGTGGGCAAGGCCTTGAACTGCTCCATTAACGATGTGCTGCTGAGTTGCGTAGCGGGCGCTATCGGGGAATATCTCAAGTCTTTTGGAGATGACAATACGGGCAAGGAAATCAGGGCCATGGTGCCGGTGAATCTGCGCGCGACGCAGGACGCATACAAGTTAGGCAACCGGTTTGGCCTGGCCCCTGTGGTGCTACCGATCGGTCTGGAAAACCCGGTTGAGCGCGTGTATGAAGTTCGTCGTCGCATGAGCGAGTTGAAAGGCAGCATGCAGCCCTTGTTGGCATTCGGTTTGCTGGCAGTGGCCGGTATGTTGATCAAACCGGCACAAGACGCCATGCTTAGTCTGTTCTCCAAGAAAACCACCGCAGTCATGACCAATGTGCCTGGTCCGCGCGAAAAGCTCAAATTTTGCGGCGCTACCCTGGAACAAAGCC